>JBEKJD010000019.1:0-18237 GCA_050011415.1 Dissulfurispiraceae bacterium
GTCTCCCTTCTTATCATAAAGCCCGGCCAGCGACATTTTAACGTTGTCGTCCATCTCGTAGGTGGGGATATCTACATACCGTTGCAAAGCCTCGTCCACCTTCCCTTCCCTCTCATATACTCTGGCAAGAATTTTCTGCGCCTTCTGTTTCTCAGAATTTCCTACAGGGTCCGCAATTATATATTTGCAGAGTTTCTCCGCATCATTAAACTGTGAGGCCGCAAAAAAAATCAGTGCCTTTTCCACTCTCAGGTCTTCTTCTCTCAACGATATATCAAAAACCTTTTTTATTGTGGCCACCGCATCTTTGTACATTCCTTTTTTGCTGAATATGGCGGCTTTTACATATAGTGCACGGGGATTGCTTTCCAGCTCTTTTTTGTCCCCGGTCCCAATGATGGATTCTGCTGCCGCGATATCACCACGACCCAGAGCAACCTCGGCTCTCCCTATATCGGCTTTTGCTTTCAGAGGACCGCCCACCAGTTCAAAATAATGCTCCGCATCGTCTAATTTGTGCCCATACATCAAGATATAGCCGAAGATAAAAAAGGCTTCGTTTACATAGACAGACTTCGGATAGACCAATAAAAAGCGCTGGAGATTCAAACGTGCTTCGGTATAGCGCTTCAGCTTGAAATCAGCACTTGCCATCCCGAACAATGAGCGTTCCGAAAGCGGACCTTTCTTATTATTTATATAGACTTCGCGATAAATCTCTTCAGCCTTGCCGTAATCTTTTGCTTTGTAAGAATTGTCTGCCGATTTCAGCAGATCTTCGGCAGCACATACCGTACGCGCATACGCGGCGATCAGCACGATGATGAGAGACAAAATGTATACCGCTTTCCTTAAATGCATAACAAACCTTCTTTTATAATGAAAAAAGTATGCCAGCCAACACAAGCTCTCATTTAGCGCATCGTTAATCGAGTAGTTTTTAAAGTCTGCGAGTTTCCGGGGCCCCTGTCACTGAGAGGGACTAAGGCCCGAAGCAACCTCACAGCGAGATTCTCCGCTCCGCTCTTAATGACAGACTTAGTACGGTTTTCTCTGGAACACCACACTTATGAGCTAACATAAGTCAATAATCTGACGTATAAAGATTCTTTATTATTCATAAAGTGTTATTTTTATGACATCCTAAGTGCCAAAACAGGTTAAGGTTGAGGTTAAGAAGCCCAGGACTAAAACAACTTCTTTTTTGGTGTTTCTTAACCTTAACCTCAACCTTTACCTATTTTCTTTTTACAGGTTCAGTCTTTTCATTTTCTCAATTAACGTAGTGCGGTTGATATTAAGATATTTTGCGGCCCGGCTCTTGACCCTGCTATGAAGCTCCAGCGCATGGAGAATAAGTCTTTTTTCGTAGCCTTCAAGCGCTTCATTAAGGTCAATGCCGCTGACAAAAGGGTTATTATCATCATCCTCTGCAATATCAGGCAATTCCGGAATCTGTCTTCCGGTCATTTTTTCAGGCAAATCCGACGGTGTCACAATATCACTATCAATAAGCACAAGCAGCCGCTCGATGGTATTTTCAAGCTCCCTGACGTTGCCGGGCCATGTGTAAGCAGCGAATAGCCTGGCCGCTTCTCCGCTAATGCTTATAGAGTTCCTTCCAAATCTCCTGGAGTACTTATCAATAAAAAAATGGCAAAGCAGCGGGATGTCTTCCGCCCTGTTCCGAAGCGGGGGGATTTCTAATGGAATCACATTAAGCCTGTAAAAAAGATCTTCCCTGAAACGTCCTTCTTTGACGGCGGCCTCAAGGTTCTGATTGGTTGCCGCTATTATCCTCACATCCACATTGATGGTCCTTGTACCGCCCACTCGTTCAAAAGCCCGTTCCTGCAGCACCCTGAGAAGTTTCACCTGTAGCATCTGCGGCATCTCCCCGATTTCATCCAGAAGCATCGTACCGCCATCGGCAAGTTCAAATCTCCCGATCCTGGTCACGATTGCGTTCGTAAATGCGCCCTTCTCGTGGCCGAACAATTCAGACTCCAGAAGGTCGGCAGGAATGGCCCCGCAATTTACAGGAACGAACGGCCGGTCAGCCCTGTCGCTGCTGAGATGAATTAATTTTGCAACAAGTTCCTTGCCGGTGCCGCTTTCACCTAAAATAAGCACCGTACTTTGACAGCAAGCAACTTTTGCTGTTAATTCATGAATGCGTTTAACAGCAGGGGAATTGCCTATAATCTGAATAGAATTAACGCTTTCCGACGGACCGTCATGACCCATGTCATAAATATGACATAACGAACATTAAAAGGTCAATAACTTATGTTGCTATTTGTAGAAAATATTAGATAGTGTAACTAAACATCGGATAATGTTACTTGCACTTTAATTATTGTTACTGATTTTAAACGGTAAGTAAGCACTCTACTAAACAATTTGTTGCTGTCGCCAGTAGTCATGAACCCTTCGTAGTTCCTCAATAAAGAAAATATAGCGGTCGCCGCCAGTATAAGCTCCAACATTTTGCGCCATCTGAAAGAAGCCGTTACCTGGAATGTTATCTTGTCGATAGATAACGACAGCTGATAGTAAGGGGCGTGTTCCCCATCTACCTCGCATTCCTTTAATCTCCGGTCTATGCTCTCCCCCTGCCATTCAGGTTTCTTCCCGGCAAATTCTTCAAGCCCGTTCCCCCAAGACCGATTCGATGCGGGCGATCAGCTCATCGGGAGCCACCGGCTTTGCGATGTAATCCCTTCCGCCTATCTTTCCGTCACAGGCTTCCACTTGCTCCTTTTGCGCCAGGGCGGTGAGAAATATTATGGGGATTTTCTTTGTGGAGTCGCTATCAAGCAGTTGCGCGGCCACCTGGCCCCCGTCCATCCCCGGCATTATCAGGTCAAGAAGGATAAGATCGGGTTTTTCGCTTTTAGCCAGTTTAATCCCTTCCTCGCCCTTCAGTGCAGTAACGACAGTGAATTTGCCGGTCTTTTCCAGGTTCAGGCGCACAGCATAGGAAAAATCCTCTTCATCGTCGATCATTAGAATCTTTGTCTTGTCAGCCATCTAAAACCTCCTTTACTGCTCAGGCGCAGGGAGGGTCACAGTCACTCTTGTCCCTTCTCCCACCCGGCTTTCTATGGTGATTGTTCCGCTGTGGTCCTCGACTATCCCGAGTGATATCGAGAGTCCCAGACCTGTCCCGCCCGAATCTCTTTTTGTGGTAAAAAACGGATCGAAGATCTTGTTAAGATTTTCCGGCTCAATGCCGCATCCATTGTCACTGAAGGATATGCGTACGGCAGGTTTGCCGACGGGTGTCACGTCCATGCCTGCATCTATCTCTATGGCGCCCCCCTGACTCATAGCATCGGCTGCATTAATCAGCAAGTTAATAAATACCTGCTTCATTTGGTTGCTGTCAATCAGGGTTATAAGACTGCCCTCTTCAAAGCGCCTGATGACCCTGATGTTCTTGAGATTGAGCTGATACTCCACAAGGCGAAGTGTTTCTTCTATAATGGAACCAATGTCCATTTTCTGCAGTGCTGGAGGAGACTGACGGGCAAAACTGAGCAGGTCCTTAACAATTTTGTCAGCTCTCAGTGCTGCCTTTATGGCCCTTTCTGAAACATCTGTCAGCAGGCCGTCTGAGAGTGAGTCCTTCAGGAAATATATGCACTGCACAATGATCCCCAGAGGGTTTTTTATCTCATGGGCAATACCAGCGGCAAATTGTCCGATGGAGGCCATCTTTTCCTGCTGGATAAGCTGTGACTGGGTCTGCTTCAGCTTTGTACACGTATTTGCGAGTTCCATGGCGCGGTGCTGTGCCTCTTCAGCGGCTAAACGCACAGCATTTTCACTTGCCTTGTGCTCCTCTATCTCGCTGAGCAATAGCTTATTCGAAGTTTCGAGTTCGGCAGTGCGCTCAACTATTTTCTGCTCCAGTTCTGCATTGAGCTTCTTTATTTCATTCTCGGCTTTTGTAGCTTTGAGCAGAGCTTCATGACAAATAGCCTTGTTTTGGGCTTCCGTTTTCAGCAGCGTTCCGTATCGTATAGCTCTTTTCACGGAGTGCAGCAGGAGTTCCATGTTGAAAGGTTTTTCGATAAAATCGAAGGCTCCCTTTCTGATCGCGTCGATGGCGATATCTGTTTTGGCATAGGCGGTCATCAGGATTACCGGCAACTCGGGATACAGGCTATGCACTTCATCCAGAAGTTTGAGCCCCGAAGTTTCGGGCATGAATATGTCGGAGAGCAAAACGGAGAAGAACTGCTGATTCAGCTTTTCAATAGCCTCCCCGGCAGTCCTGCAGGTAGAGATGGAGTATCCTGCGTCGGACAGGACCGCTGAAAGATACGCAAGCGCCTTGCCGTCATCATCAACAATAAGAACCGCATCTTTCTCTAAGGGGACCGTTTTTTACCTCCAACTCGCAATTCGCGCTCCCAATGTATATATAACAAAATTTGTTATAGCGAAACAATTACCCGAAAGTAGTATGCCCCAGGTACAACGCAGTAGCCAATAATTTATAAGCATAAAATACACCTGTATTTAGTTATATGAAATATGCATAGAAAACAATGTGAAATGACGCCTAACGATTAAACGGCAAAATGTTCATTAGCAATAAAAGTTGACACGAATAAACCGTTAGATAATAAAAATAAGGATAATCAATAAGTTGTGGCGTATAGGCAATGTAGAGCATTTGGCGAGAATAGCTACAAAAGCTGACACGTTGTTGAAGATTTAACGTACAGTAAGAAGAAGCTTACGGCTTTGATATATTCATATCGACTGCATCCTTCGCTTAAAAGAACCAGTATAGCAACTCCCCGAATAGGACATTTCTACTTTGCTGTAATGGGACATTATCACTTTGCTTTTTGTGCTTGTCCTGTTAATTTGTGCAGTGCCTCCCGGCGCCTGTCATTTTTTCTCTTCTTTTTCCAGGCCATATTTCTTCAGTTTTCTCCAGAGCGATACCCTGTCTATACCGAGTATCTGTGCTGCAAGCGTCTTATTGTCGCCGGTCTCGCCGAGCACCCATTGTATATATGTTACCTCCTGGTCCTCAAGAGAAGGTATTTTGCCCTGCTTCTTTCTGAACGTCCTGATGCTCAACTCCCTCAGGTCTTCCGGGAGGTGGCCTACCTCTATCGACGGGCCAATGGAAAGCGCCACACCGCGCTCGATGATGTTTTCAAGCTCCCTGACATTGCCTGGAAAATCGTAATTCATGAGAAGCGCGATCACATCCGGAGCTATTTCCTTTACCGGCTTCTTCATCAGTGCTGCGTATTTTCCAAGAAAGTAATGGCTTAATATATGGATATCTTCTTTTCTCTCTGACAGAGGCGGAATGTAAAGCGATACAACGTTCAGCCTGAAATAAAGGTCCTGCCTGAAACTGCCGCTTTTTATCGCATCGCTGATGTCCCGGTTGGTTGCGGCAATGACCCTGACATCCACATTCACCGGCTCTGTAGCACCGAGTCTCAAAACTTCCCTTTCCTGAATGACCCTTAGGAGCTTGACTTGCATAGGGGCAGGCATCTCGGCAATCTCGTCCAGAAACAGCGTCCCCCGCGATGCCATCTCAACCAGCCCTTTTTTCATAGTCTCGGCGCCCGTAAATGCGCCTTTCTCGTGGCCGAAGAGCTCGTTTGAGAGGAGTTCCTCAGTAAAAGCTCCGCAGTTGACCGCAAAAAAGGGCCCTTGCGATCTGGTACTGTTATAGTGTATGAATTTTGCGAAAAGCTCCTTACCCGTACCGCTTTCCCCGCTGATGAGCACGTTGCAGTCGGTAGGCGCTATCTGGCGGGCCGTATCAAGCAGCCGCTGCATTGACAGGTCCTGGGTAATGATCTTGACTTTGCCCTGATAAGTTTCGATCTGCTCCCTGAGCTGGATATTCTCCCGCTTTAGAAGGACTTTTTCAAAGGCCTCTTTGACGACCTGCCGCACCTCGTCCAGCTTGAACGGTTTTGCTATATAGTAAAAAGCTCCGTGCTTCATAGTGTCGACAGCGGATTGCAGGGTTGCATAGCCGGTGATCATAATTACCTCGGTATCGGGATAGAGTTCCCTGCACCGCTTCAGTATTTGCATTCCGTCAACTTTTTCCATCCTCAAATCGGTAAGCACTACATCAAAATGATGTTCGTCGAGCAGCTTGAGCGCGTTTTGTCCGCTCTGGGTCCCGGTGACGTCGTAACCGTCCTTTTTCATAACATGTTCGAGGTTCTTAAGCGCTATTTTTTCGTCATCGATGATTAATATTTTTGCACTATTCTGCATTGTTGATGCTCCTCATACGCAGCGGTCAAATATGCGGCGACGGTGCTGCGCCTCTCTCTTTCGGCAGCGGCAGGCGGATAATAAAAGTGGTCCCGCCGCCTGCCACGCTATCGACTGCAATGCAGCCGTCGTGCTCCTCGATAATTTCATGTACGATCGACAGTCCGAGTCCGGAACCCTGGCCTACATCTTTTGTAGTAAAAAAAGGATCGAACACCCTGGGCAGTATGTCGGCGGGAATGCCTGTTCCGGTATCGCGTATCTCAATGTCAACCGTGTCTTCATCTAACGAGCATTGGCCCCGGTATTTCAGATAATTATATATTTCACTCTCGTTCTCTCCCGAATTGTCTATTGCGCTCCGCCGCTGCGCCCTGATATATACTCCACCTTCATCGGTTATGGCTTCCAGCGCATTCTTGATCAAATTCAGTAAGGCCTGCTGAATACGCTGTTTGTCCGCGTGGATGACGATGTCGTCAGGTACGCTTACGGAGATCCCGACTTTCGTGGGCACTTGTCCTTTAACAAAAAGGATTGTCCCTTCGATCAGCGCTTTAAGCGGGAGAGCCTCCATTTTAAAATCCCTGTTTCTCGAAAACTCGAGCAAGGACCTGACAATGTTCCTCGCCCTGTCGGTCTGCTCATCAATTTGTGAAAGGAGCTCTTTTTTATAAGCGATGTCATCTGTTTCGAGTTCCTCAGTCAAAATCTGACAGGACGATGAGATGTTCGACAAGGGATTGTTGAGTTCATGCGCCGTGCCTGAGAGCAGCGTTCCCAGGGAAGCAAGCTTCTCCGTTTGAATAAGGTGCCGCTGCCTCAGTTCGAGTTCTTTGAGCATCTTATTGAAGGCATTGGTAAGGGACACGATCTCACGGTCTTTTGAGTCGATATGTATTGTTTCAAAGCGTCCCTCCGCGATGATCTCCATGCTCTCTTCGAGCAGCTTAAGAGGTTTGACGACTATCTTCGACAGGATCTGTCCGATGACAATGCCCAGGAGCGAAAGGGAGATGATGGAAACAACAAGAATGCTTTGAGAATTGTAGAGTTGAGACTGAAGCTTCCTCCGTTCGGTCCTGGCAATGTCTTCAGCCGTGGTAACGATGTCTTTCCCGGTTTTTCTGATGTTCCCTTCTAAAATTTCTTTATTGAGCGATTTCACGGTTTCAAGACGCGCATATTGTTTCATTAGTTCCCTGTATTGTCCGATTTTTTCGAGCAGTTTCGCGGTTTGCATCGGATGGGCCAGGGTGTTAAATTCCTTCAGATTGTTTTCAAGGGATTGTTGCGCCTCATTCACAAAATTAAGATTCTCCTGATAATCCGATTCCTGCTTGTATAGAAAAAAGTTTTTCTCGAAGCGCCTTATTTCAAGTGTAGTGTTGAAAAATTCGGCAATGGTTTCTCCGGAAATAATTTTTCTGTCCATGAAGCTAAGTTCCATGAAGGTAAACAGGGAGATGCCGATTATTATAGCCACGATCGCATAATACCCGAATATGATTTTTTGCCGTATGCTCGGCCGGTATCTGAATTTTTCCTGCATTTGTTAGTTTAACGCTCCTTTATTGCAAAATACAACACTTGGGAATTATTGTGTAACAGTTGACACCGAATTCAACCTGACACAAAAATGGACGACTTCACTACGGATTCAGCGGTCGGGATATTCCCGTATAGGTGGTTGGCTTGTTCCGGAATGACTGGTTTCCAGAATATACCTATAAAAAAAACTTATTTGACATCATCAGGTCATTATAATATCATGATAATATGATGCAAAATGAAATACCGCTATTGCATAATAAAACAGTTGATAGGTTTGACCAGGAAAAGCTTTATATTCAGCTTACGAGGATTTTTTTGGAAGAAATACATTCCGGAAAATGGGAACGGGGCCTTCAAATCTTCACCGAGGAGTATCTGTGTAAGAAATATAATGTCAGCAAGATAACCGTGCGACAGGCAATTAATAACCTTGTATCAGAAGGTTATCTGATCAAAATACAGGGGAAAGGGACGTTCGTTAATTCTGTTCTGCCGGTAGTGGGTCTGGCAATGAAAACAAGACTTACTGAAGACATGTTCGGAAAGGAAGTGCAGGTAAAGAAAGAGATTTTGTTCAGGGGAATGAAAGAGGCGTCTCCTGATGCAAAAGAATTTCTAAAAACCGGGGGTGACGTCTACTATATTTTGTGCATAAGAGCGGTAGGCGGCGAGCCCGCATATCTGGAAGAGTCTTTTCTTCCTTATGGAATGCTGCCTGATGCGGAGGGGCTGGATTTTGAGCAGAGTTCACTTTATGCAGCTCTGCAGGAAAAAGGCGCAAAGAGAATTTTTAAAGTCGTGCAGACCATCGAGATCTCGCAGGCGTCCGTGGATTCGGCAAGACATCTCGATATCAATGCAGGCTCGCCGGTGCTCGTTGTGCACAGGCTGCTTCTCAGTTCAGATAGTACTCCAGTTGCATACACACGGTTTCTCGGCAGAAGCGATAAATATAAGTTTCAGATCGAACTTGAACGCATAAGATAAAAACTCGGCAGGAGAAGGGGTCAGAACTATGGAAAAGCGCGTTGGGACATTAATATTTCTTGTAACAATTTGTTTGCTCGCTGTCGCTATGGTTGGTTTTGCTGCGGCATCAACCGATGCGCCTTCGGCGCCACCGGCATCATCGAATGTACCGTGGTGGGTGTGGCCGTTAGCGCTGTTCGTTGTAACTTTTTTAATGGGTATTGTTGCAGTATTGGGAGGAGTGGGAGGCGGGGTGCTTTTCGTTCCGATCATCGGGGGCTTTTTCCCGTTCCACCTTGATTTTGTGAGAGGCGCGGGTCTTCTCGTGGCATTGGCGGGCGCCCTGGCTGCAGGCCCGGGCCTGCTGAAAAAGGGCATGGCGGATTTAAGGCTGGCGATGCCTGTAGCGGTTATTGCATCAGCATGTGCGATTGTCGGGGCCATGGTGGGGCTGGCACTGCCTACGAACATAGTGCAGACTGCATTGGGTGCAACTATTTTGGGCATTGTAGGCATCATGATAATAGCAAAGAAGTCCGAATATCCGGAGGTCAAACAGCCTGATGCGCTTTCTACGGCGCTCAGGATAAACGGCATTTATCATGAGGTCTCCTCCGGTCATGAAGTCAACTGGCAGATACACAGGACACCGCAGGGTCTGGCAACATTTATTATCATAGGTGTAATGGCGGGCATGTTCGGCCTCGGCGCCGGATGGGCGAATGTCCCGGTGCTCAACCTGATGATGGGAGCTCCTTTAAAAGTATCGGTGGCAACGAGCAAATTCCTGCTTTCCATTACTGATACGTCGGCAGCATGGATTTATGTCAATAACGGCGCTGTATTGCCGATGATGGTGGTCCCATCGGTTGTGGGCATTATGCTCGGTTCTCTTTTGGGTGTCAGGATATTGGTAAAAACAAAACCGGCGGCAGTGCGATACATTGTAATCGTTATACTGCTTTTTGCCGGTCTTAGGGCACTGCTCAAGGGCCTCGCTATCTGGAATTAGAGAGGGTCGTTCAAACGGTTTATAGAGCTTAAACGACTAAAGGAGAAATTTTATGGAGAAAAAATCAAAAGCAACGGAAGAGCAACTCGCATATGCAAATATCCTTGACTTCGGGATGAAAGCCGGGCTTCTCATTGTAGTTGTAACGTTCATCATTTATATGACCGGGTTTCTGACCCCGCATGTGCCGGTGAACGATCTGCCGAAATACTGGAGCATGCCTGTAAAGAAATATCTTGCCGCAATCCATATACATCCTGGGTGGTCATGGCTCGGCATGATCGGAAAAGGCGACTTTCTCAATTTTATCGGGATATCATTTCTGGCCGGCATTACCATACCATGCTACATAAGGATTATCCCCGTATTCTTCAGAAAGAAAGATTCTGTATACGGCGTGCTGGCAATTATAGAGGTGCTCGTACTTGTTCTTGCGGCATCAGGCATACTCAAGTCAGGAGGGCATTAAACAGCCGGGATATCCCCGCTCTATTTTAGTTAGACACTCGGCACCCGCTTTATCAAAGGCTCAGTACTGCACTGAATGTGGCATGCTGTTCTCTGCGAGCGCCAGATCAATCACTTCATCAATCGCATCGGCTGAATGAATGGCAATGCCTTTTGTCACTTCCGGATCCAGATGTTCAACTTCGACCTTATTCCGGGCAGGGAGAATGACCGCCCTGATGTTGGCCCTTTTTGCGGCAAGAATTTTTTCTTTGATGCCGCGTACCGGCAATACTCTTCCAGTAAGGGTGATCTCCCCTGTCATGGCGACTTCCGGTCTGGCTGGTCTTCGGGTCAGCAAAGAGAGAAGCGCAAGGGCAATCGTTATGCCTGCTGAGGGCCCGTCTTTCTGAACTGCGCCGGAAGGTACATGAATATGGATGTCATGGAGCTCAAAAAAATCTTCAGAGATGCCGTATGCGTTTGCATTACTTCTGATAAAGCTTAGGGCGGCCTGGGCGGATTCTCTCATAACCTCACCGAGCGAACCGGTCATGATCAGTTCCTTTTTACCCTTCATCGCAGCCGCCTCGACAAAGATGATGTCACCGCCTGCTTCAGTGAGCACGAGTCCGGTTGTAACACCGATTTTGTCCTTTCCGCCCGCAACTTCAAAGTAGTAGCGCCTGTCTCCAAGGTATCGGGGCACATCCCCGGCGGCAATGGTAACACCGCCTGGCCCCGTTACGGGAACGTCCGCACGCTGAACTATTTCCTTGGCTATCTTCCTGCATACTGCTGCGATCTCTCTCTCGAGGTTGCGCGTTCCGGCCTCACGGGTATAACTATCTATTATTTTAATGACTGCATCTTCGGTGAAAACAGGTTGGGCGCATTCAATGCCTTTCTCCCTGATCTGTTTCGGGATGATGAACAGGGTGGCGATCTTTACTTTTTCTTCCCTTGTATAGCCGCTGAATTCCAGCACTTCCATACGGTCCCTGAGCGGTGGAGGAATGTTGTCGACTGTATTGGAGGTCAGTATAAACATGACACTGCAAAGGTCAAAGGGCACGTCCAGGTAATGATCAGTAAAACTGCGGTTTTGCTCCGGGTCCAGCACTTCCAGCAGTGCTGATGACGGATCTCCTTTGGACCCCTGGCCCATTTTGTCGAGTTCATCGAACATGATTACCGGATTTGACGATTCAGCCCTCCGTATTTCTTCAATGATCCTTCCGGGTTTGGCGCCGACATAAGTCCGCCTGTGGCCTCTGATTTCGGCCTCGTCTTTAAGTCCCCCCAGGGATATCCTCGCAAACTTCCTGCCGAGCGCGGCGGCGATGGACCTTCCCATGGACGTCTTGCCGGTGCCTGGCGGACCTGCAAAACAGAGCACGGATCCCTTGATATTCTTGACCCGCGACCTGCTTTCGAGGGCCTGTGTTACAGTGCTGCGCACTTCCTCCAGTTTGAAGGGTTTTGCAATATAGGAAAAAGCCCCCTTCTTCATCGCTTCCACTGCTGACGGAACTGTTGCATACGCGGTCAACATTATTACCCGGGTTTCGGGCTCTCCAATCCTGATGTGCTCCAGTATTTCCATCCCGCTGCCGCCCGGCATCTTAAGGTCTGTAATAACCACATCGAAAGCAGCGGTCTCAAGCTTTGCCAGGGCATCAGGGCCGTCTTCGGCAATTACCAATTCATAATTGTCCTTCTCAAAAATATGAGAAAGGTTTTTGCGCGCCACTTCCTCATCATCGATGATCAGCACGCGCGGTCTTCTGTTCATGATAAGGGATTTGACCGCCAGGTGTTCAAGAATCCTCTCTTTAACGGCATGAAGTCCATAATGGTTCTTATCCAGCAATACTCCTGCCTGAATGATGTCTATTCTGTCTTCGGTCTTTTTATTCCAGGGGAGACCAGCCAGATACTCAATATGCGCGAGACCGATGGAATATTCTGTGGAAGAGGGAGCTGTCTTTAAAAGGCCCTCAAGCTCCTGAAGGGCAATTTTCTCGGCATGCGGCGGCATGTGCGCAGCGATTATCGCCTCCTGCAACTCATTGAGGGCCTCATCATGCAGGTGCTGGTCGTCGTCACTTTTTTTAAAGAATTTCACACTCTGTCTCCAAAGTTGCAACGTAAGAAATGCTGTTTATTTTAGCAGGATAGTCCGTATAAATTCATGTGTATTATAAGTTGCAAATTGCAACTAAGGGTCTAATTTTGCATCAACCAGGATTACCATTAAAAATCAGCAAGTATGAGTAACAAAATAAATAGCAGTTGCACAATGCAACAAAGGTGAATAATTGAGTTTTTTTTGATGTTTATTTAATCCTTAAAAAACAAGCAGATAGCATGAGAGCAAAGCTGGTACGGAACGTGATATAGAGATTATGAAGAAATACTGAAAAGGGAGGCTAATCATGAAAAGTTTACTTAAGAGATTCGAGACCGCAATGGTAGCGGCGGCTTTTGCTGAAGAAGGAGAGTTTGAGACGGCAAGGCAGATAATGAAGGAAAGCACGCCGAGGAAAACATCGAGGCCGGAGTTGAACAAAAGCCAGAGGCCGCAAAACAGAAATGAATTAAGGGCTGACTAAAAGGGTTTGAACAATGGGCAAGAACACCAGAAAAACCGGTATGGGAAGGCTGCGAAAGACCATGGAAAGTCTTGAGACGGCGATGATGGCGGCATCATTTGCAGAAGAGGATGATACCGCTTCGGCACGGGAACTTTTGAAGGAAGAGCGCGGTGTTCTGCTTGCCATCAGACGGGAGCAGATGGACAAAAAGACATTTAGATATGCTGTGAACACATGCAAGAGGATCGGGGCGCGTCTGGATATTATGTATATATCCCCGACTAACGTGCCTGACCCGGTCCTTGAAGAATGCCTTTGGGAACTTAAGGCCGTTGGTATCAATTACCGGCTGATACATAAAAGCGGTTGTCTTAAGCATGAAATAATCGATTACACGAATAAAAAGAAAGAGATTGTATTTGCGGTAACCGAGTCCTCTGATTATCTCGATGTCGATTGCAAGGGAAAAGGCAAGGGGCTGTCGGAGGCATGGCAAAACCTTAAATGCCCTCTGGTCGTGGTAGCAGACTCGGTATAGCGAATGTAGACATCGCATCATTAATGATGCTTATTAATTATGAGGAGGCGGATTATGGGAAGTGGATATGGCAAAACAAAGAGAAAACCTTACGGGAAGTTGCTGGTTGCAGGTATTTTTTCAATAGCGCTTTATGTGCTGTTGCTGACGAAGCAGGTAACAATCAATGACTACTTTAGTCGCGGTGGGCTCTATGCTTTTCTCCCTATTATTGCTGCATTTGTTTTTTCTTTTGTTCATGGTTCATTTACAGGTAATTTCTGGACAGTGCTCGGTATTGAGGCTGCAAGAAAACATAAGGGGGTAAAATAGCATGCATGATATTGTTAGAGAGGCCGCTAATTTTATAAATCTTGACAGCGCAAATATAATTTACCTCTTTCTGGTAGGTTTTGTAGGTGGTCTTGTAAGCGGGTTTATCGGTTCCGGCGGCGCTTTTGTGCTCACACCCGCAATGATGAGTTTGGGTGTGCCCGGGCTTATTGCAGTAGCAAGTAATATGTGTCATAAGTTCCCCAAGGCATTGATCGGTTCACTGAAACGTGCTAAATACGGCCAGGTTGATGTCAAACTGGGTATCGTTATGGGCATATCAGCAGAAGCCGGCGTTCTTTACGGCGCGAATATTCAGGAAAACATTAAGAAGGCATTCGGTGATGCCGGTTCCAACCTCTATGTAAGCGTCGCTTTTGTTGTTATACTTGCAGTTGTCGGCGGCTTTGTTTTGAGGGACGCCTGGAACACTTACAGGTCGGGTAACAAAAATAATGAGGAAGAGACGGTAACCAAACTTGCCAAGTGGGTGCAGTCGATCCATATTCCCGGCACCATGGTTTATTTTAAGAGCCTCAACGCAAAAGTTTCCGTGCTCTTTACTATCCCCTTGGGTTTTGCTACCGGAATGCTTGCAGCTACGATAGCTGTGGGAGGCTTTATCGGCGTGCCCTCTATGATTTATGTCCTCGGGGTCCCAAGTTTAATGGCTTCCGCCAGTGAGTTGGTTATAGCGTTTGTCATGGGCCTCGGCGGCTCGTTCAAGTATGCCATGCACGGGCTTGTAGATATTCGTCTTGCCATGATTATACTTGCCGGGTCTCTTTTCGGTATTCAGCTGGGAGCGATTGGAACTACCTACGTTAAGCCTTTTATGATCAAGGTGGTTATGGGATCGATTATGGTGATCGTCCTTTTCAGCCGCGGCCTTATGGTGCCTGTTTACATGTCACAGTTGGGGCTGATCCAGACGTTGAACGCTGGTACGGTAAAGATGCTTAAAAGTACGAGCTTTGCAATAATGGCATTTGCACTGCTACTTGGTGCAGTTATCGTTCTTAGCTCAATGTGGCAGGGCCGGAGGGCTGAGCAGCAGTTGGAAGCAAAGGAGGCAGTTGGAATACAATAGGAGACATCAATGGGTAAGTACAGGAAGCTGCTTGTTGCCATAGACGGTTCCGGACCAAGCTTGCACGCACTGAAGGAGTCCTTCAAGCTTGCGGCACATGAGAAGTGCTGGATAACCGTCTGTTCTGTGGTCCCCCAATATGAGGGGGATCTTGAGCTTATATCCATAACAAACATCCAGAGCGTTATGAGACAGCCCTGCGGAAAGGCCCTTGCAGAAGCAGCGGCAATGGCAAAGAATTCCGGCGCCCTGATAAAAACAGTCTGCGAAGAAGGCGAGGTATATAAGCGCATCATCGACCTTGCCGAAGCTGAAAATTGCGACCTTATAATAATGGGAAGGACCGGACATCATACTCTGGAACGGAGGCTTATCGGGAGTGTCGCCGCAAGGGTCATCGGTCACAGCGGGATCGATGTTCTGGTTGTCCCGAACGGCTCTTCAATAGGATGGGAGCGGATACTCATTGCTACGGACGGCTCCGGGTACAGCAATGCTGCTACTATGAAAGCACTGGATTTTGCACAATCATACGGATCTGCACTGAGTGTAGTCTCTGTCGTCGACGTGCCTCCCGAATTTTACGCTGAAGCGCCTGATGCTGTTGAAGGTATGATCAATAAGGCCAGGAGCTATGTTGAAGAAGTCAGGCAGCGTGCCGAAGCAGCAGGGATAAAGGTTGACGCCTACGTGAAGGAGGGCGAGGTATACGAGATGATCGTGGGCGTTGCCCTTGAGAATAAGATAGATATGATGATTATGGGTTCTCACGGAAGGACAGGACTTAAACGTCTGCTCATGGGGAGCGTGGCCGAAAAGGTAATCGGTCATGCGCCCTGTCCTGTTCTCGTGGCACGGCTGTAATTGCCTTGTTTAATTCGTTCATCTGTACGGCCCACCCTTTATTTTCATAATGAACACCCTTTACTTTTACTTCTGTTACGTGTTTACTTATAACAATGTCTCTGAAAAAGAAAATAGCGCTCAGCTTCTTTATCAGTTCCTTTATTATTGCCCTCCTGGCTACGGTCGAATACATTAATTTCATCGATATCAGGAAGGAAATACGCAACCTGGAGATCGCCGACACCATGAGAAGTCAGTCGCTGCAATTGAGGAGGCATGAAAAAAACTTTTTTCTCTATCCTGAAAAGGCGGCTGACGAGGCATCTGAAGTTTACCGGTATCTTAAAGAAATGGAGGCACTGGTCCTTGGTAGAATCGCCTCAGACAGGACCGGCAGCCTTTTTCAGTTGAGAGTGCTGATGAATGAGTACCGCGAGAGGTTTAATAAAATCGAATCATCGATTAACGTATTGTCTGATCAAATCCGGGACACCGGCAATAGAAGCGCACAATACAGGACTGTCTTACCGTTAATCCAGGTGACTTTTCGTGAGCATCCCCTGCAGGCGGCAGAATTTCTGCAGAAGGTGTCTTTACGGTCGCCGGACCACCAGTTGCTCGATAGGCTCAAGGCCCTGGATGCCGAAATTCAGACCTTGAGAAAAAACGGCGAGGACATTCTGGGTTATGCCAAAGAGCTGGACAAGGATGCCCGAAATAAAGTAGAGCGTGTCATAAGCATTTCTCAGATCGCTATTCTTGTAGTTTTCCCCCTTTTCTTTATCAGCGGGATCGGAACGCTTTTTTTTATAAGCAGAAATGTAGTGAAACGCTTGACGCTGCTCGCCGGCAGCGTGGAAAGGACCGGTAAAGGTCAGTTTTGCGCAGTTGCGTTTCCGCCGGATTCGAGGTGGGGTGATGATGAGGTTGGGATACTGATAAAGGAATTCAATACTATGGAAGCACAGCTCACCCAACGTGACGAAGAACTCAGGATAAAGAATGAAGAGCTTCTGCAGAGCAAAAAACTTGCGGCAATCGGCACGCTGGCCTCGGGTGTTGCTCACGAGCTGAACAATCCGCTGAACAATATCTATATATCTGCGCAGGTACTGGAGAAAGAGGCTGAACGCAGCTGCTCTCCAACGATAATTGAAACGCTGCATGATATCATAGGACAGACCATACGGGTTAAGCGTATTGTAGGTGATCTGCTGGAGTTTGCACGCGGCAGGGAACTCCGGTCGAGGGATGTGGACCTGAGCGAAATTATAATGGGCGCATATAAAATGGTGAGCAGCGCCGCCGATACCGGGGACATAGATTTTACGCTGGATGCAGCGCATGAAGGTAGTACTGTCATACAGGCTGATGCTGAGCAGATTGAACGCGTATTTATCAATCTGTTTACCAATGCATTAGATGCCTTGAAGGGGATGTCGCCGCAAATACTGAGAATAAAAATAGCAGTAGAAGGCGGGAAGGCGCTTATTACGGTATCAGATACCGGCAGGGGTATGCCTGCCGCTGTTGTAGACAAAATATTTGAACCGATTTATAGTACCAAAGACAAAGGCACCGGTCTCGGGCTTGCTATTGTTTTTAATATAATAAAGCGACACGCCGGCGAAATACGTGTAGAGAGCGCGGACCTGAAGGGAACTACCTTTTTTATCACTCTGCCGCTCAAGTTAAAAGGGACCACTGATGCTGAACTTTAAGATTCTTATTGCCGAAGACGAAGAAATTACATTGAAACACCTTGTCAACACTCTCAAGAAAGAGGGATACATTGTTGTCGGCACAAAGAACGGACGTGAAGCGCTTGTGGAGTTGGAACGCGAGCGTTATGATGTCCTGCTGACTGATATTAAAATGCCTGAAATGAGCGGCATTGAGCTGCTGGAAAAGGCAAAAAAAATGAACTACGAGATAGAGGTGCTGGTAATCACCGGCTTCGGCAGCATCGGTTCAGCCGTGGAAGCTATGAAAAAAGGGGCTTACGAATACATAACAAAGCCATTCGATCTCGACGAACTCATACTTAAAGTGAAGAATATTTATGAAAGAAAAATATTGCGGAAGGAAAATACCGCGTTAAAGGCCTTTTTCGGCATGAATAAAAGTGTCTCTATTATTGCCAAGAGTGACAGCATGCACCGCATTCTGGAAGTTATTGAGAATATTAAAGATTCAGACTGCAATATACTGCTTACCGGCGAGAGCGG
This sequence comes from Dissulfurispiraceae bacterium, assembly GCA_050011415.1. Taxonomy (GTDB): domain Bacteria; phylum Nitrospirota; class Thermodesulfovibrionia; order Thermodesulfovibrionales; family Dissulfurispiraceae; genus JADFXI01. Next base: position 17,873 of record JBEKJD010000019.1, read on the forward strand.
AGTAGGGAAGAGTCTGCTTGCGAAAATAATTCACTTCACCAGCAGGCGTCAAAATATGCCGTTTCTCTCGCTTAACTGTGCAACTTTGACAGAGGAACTCCTTGCGAGCGAGCTCTTTGGCCATGAAAAGGGATCATTTACCGGAGCGGTAAGGACCAAACAGGGCATTGTTGAGATAGCTGATACCGGTACGCTTTTCCTTGATGAGATCGCAGAAATGGCAACGAACCTTCAGGCGAAACTGCTCAAGGTGATCGAGGACGGAGAATTTTACAGGGTAGGAGGTACCAGATCTATCAGAGTGAATGTGAGGTTTATCGCTGCTACAAATCAGCAGGTCGGGAGACTTATTGCCGAGGGTAGGT
>JBEKJD010000020.1:0-19060 GCA_050011415.1 Dissulfurispiraceae bacterium
ATTTATGAAAATACTGCGACATCTGATAACTGTTTCCGGGCTGGTGCTGCTTGTTGCGGCAATAACAGTTGTTGAATTCTATTACATTAAGATGCCTTCCGTTGAGATCTCTACACGTTTTGTTCTTATCAGCCTGCTCACAATCAATGTCATCGCGCTTCTCACATTGATTTTTTTTGTAGGAAAAAACATCTTCAAGCTTTACCTGGAGAGACGCTATAAAGTCCTTGGGCACAAGTTCAGGACAAAACTCATGACTATCTTTGTTATCCTCACGCTTATCCCCTCCGCTTTCCTTTTTGTTGCCGCAAGCGGACTCGCTACCAATTATATCAACCGCATTTTTTCTCCGCAAATGAAAGAGCCTTTTAATAAATCAATTGAGCTTGCAAGGTCATTTTACGATTTCGGACGGCAAAGAGTGCTCGCAACAGCAGAGCATGCCGCCGGCGAGGGGCAGCCTCTTCCAGGCGAGATGTCTGTTCACAAGTATGCGTCATTGCCTCCTGATGCCACTGACATTGTCAAAGAGGCCTTTAAAGGCCGGAAGGGCACCGAAATCATTTCAACAAACAATGGCGATATCATTAGAGCGGCAGTGCCGGACCGCTCACGAGGCGGCAAAGGAGCAGTCGTTGCGGAAATACTCCTTCCAAAGAGCATCTCCGACAAGTCTGAAAGACTGAAAGAAATTTACGAGGATTACCTGAAGATCGAATCTTTCAAGAACCCGCTGAGGGTCAATTATGTTCTCATCCTTGGGTTTCTCACGCTCATGATCGTCTTTGCCGGGCTGTGGGTCTCTCTGAAAATATCCGGGGGTATTACTGTCCCAATTCAAAGTCTTGCCATGGCAACCGAACAGGTAGCATCAGGCAATCTTGATGTCAGTGTCACAGTGAAGAGCGAAGATGAGATCGGCCTCCTTATAACCTCCTTTAATCAAATGGTAAAACAGCTCAAAGACAGCAAAGAGTCCCTGGAGAAAGCATATGTCGAATCGGATAAAAGGAGGCTTTACTTAGAGAACATTCTTGAAAATATCAATTCCGGCGTTATATTTCTTGACAACAGCGGGACTATCCTTACTATCAACAAAGCGGCGTGCTCCATACTGGACGTGCGACCGGAGGCCGTAAAGGGGCATGATTACGTGTCGTTCATAGCGTCTCTTAATTCCAGGGATCTTGCAGATATGGTCAGAGAGATGGAAGGCAGTGTCATACGGGAGATCAAACGGGAAGTCAAGGTCAACATAAACGGCCGGATTGCCATACTCAGGATATACATCTCCGGCATCAGGGAATCCTACACATCAAAGGCCATCGGCATGCTCGTAGTCTTCCATGATCTGACTGATATAATAAAAGCGCAGAAGGTCACCACCTGGCAGGAAGTAGCGAGGAGGCTGGCCCACGAGATAAAGAATCCCCTGACTCCTATCAAGCTTTCCACTGAACGGCTGGTAAAAAAATGGCAGCAGAAAGACGAGGACTTTGACGCTGTGTTTGAGAAATCAACCAATACAATCATCACTGAAGTTGAGAGCCTGAGAAAATTAGTTGACGTATTCTCCCGTTACGGCAGAATGCCTGAAATAACCAAAGTCAGAGCGAACGTTCCAGAACTGGTCGATGCTGTTGTCGGCCTGTATAAAGGGTTTAAAGACATAGAAATAACAACCTTACTGCATAATGAAATACCTCCGGTTGCACTCGATGCAGAGCAGTTCAAGCGTGTCATCGTCAATATAATCGACAACGCTATCAAGGCAATGGACAGCAGAGGAGCGATTGCAATTTCCTTAAATGCATATGAAAATAGTAAAGTATCAATTGACATAGCTGATACCGGACCCGGCATAAAAGATGCGGAAAAAGAAAAATTGTTTCTGCCCTACTTCTCAGGCAGAAAAGGCGGCACCGGCCTTGGACTGGCCATAGCCAACAAAATAGTCGCCGACCACGGGGGAAGAATTCTGGTCAGGGACAATATGCCTCATGGAAGCATATTTACAATAGAATTGCCGATATAAAAACAGGTCAAGGTTGAGGTTAAGGTTAAGAAAAACTAAAAACCATGAATCAAAAAATTCGGTTTTACGTATTATCTGTTATGCTTTGTCTTAACCTTAACCTTGACCTGTCTTTTGAGGGGTTATTATGACTAAAGAAGTTATCATGATTGTAGATGACGAGGAAGGCATAAGAGAAAGCCTTTCCGGGATATTTGAAGACGAAGGCTACGAGGTCATGGTCGCTGCTTCAGGCGAGGAAGCACTGGACATCATCAGAGAGCATATGCCTGATATTCTCCTTCTCGATGTCTGGCTTCCGGGAATGGACGGCCTTGAAACCATGTCGAGAATAAAAGAGATTGATAATAATTTGCCGGTTATTGTTATTTCGGGGCACGGCAACATAGAACTCGCAGTCAAGGCGATAAGGCTCGGCGCCTATGACTTTCTGGAAAAACCCCTTTCCCTTGAAAAAGTGCTTATTGTTACAAAGAGGGCGCTTGAAAAGAAACAACTTGAGACGGAAAACCGCGCACTCAGGGCGGGTATGGCAAGAAAATGCACATTGATCGGGGATTCACCAAAAATGACTGCGTTAAAACAACAAATAGAAATGGCTGCCCAGAGCAATAGCAGGGTGCTCATATTGGGAGAAAGCGGCACCGGCAAAGAGCTCGTGGCCCGGCTTCTGCATGACAAGAGCAGCCGCGCCAGGGAACCCTTTGTAGAGGTCAACTGCGCCGCAATGCCGCAGGAACTGATAGAAAGCGAACTGTTGGGACACGAAAAAGGTTCTTTCACCGGCGCAACAGAAAGGAAAAGCGGAAAGTTCGAACTTGCAGACAGGGGCACATTGTTCCTTGATGAGATCGGGGACATGACACTGCAGACCCAGGCAAAGGTGCTCAGGGTTATTGAAACTCAGGTCTTTCAGAGGGTGGGCGGGAGCAAGAACATAAAAGTCGACGTAAGGATAATCGCTGCCACAAATAAAGACATAGCTGAAGAAGTAAGGACTGGGAACTTCAGGGAGGACCTCTTCTTCAGGCTTAATGTGATTCCCCTGACATTACCGCGTTTGAGCGAACGGCTTGAAGATATCCCCCAGCTTACGCATCACATCATTGAATCATTTGCCCTGGAAAACGGGCTTAGACCGAAAGAGATAGCGCCTGATGCCCTTGACCTTTTTAAAAACTATACCTGGCCCGGCAATATCAGGGAACTTAAAAACATTGTCGAAAGACTTATAATAATGGTGCCTGCGCCCATGGTCACCTGCGGGGATATTGAAGAGCTTGGGGTATTCCGGACATCCCGGTCAGGGACTCCCCTGAAAGAATATGATTATTTCACCCGCAAAACACTCAGAGAGGCGCGGGATGACTTTGAAAGGGACTTCATAATTAAAAAGCTCGAAGAGAACAACTGGAACATATCGAAAACTGCCGAATCAATTGCCATAGAACGAAGCAATCTGCATAAGAAAATCAAGTCTTATGAGATTAATGTGGCGCAATGAGTTCATTGGTTGCCATTGTCGGAAGACCAAACGTAGGCAAATCAGCACTTTTCAACCGTCTGCTGAAGATAGGCCGGATACCTTACCAGGCAACTGCAATTACCGAAAGCACGCCTGGCGTTACCCGTGACAGGCATTACGGGCAGACGGAATGGGAAGGCAAACGGTTTACCATTGTCGATACAGGAGGCTTTTATGCTGAGGCAGTTCCTGATGAAACCGCTGAAATAGCCCGCCAGGTGAAGGAGCAGGCCATGCTCGCGGTTGATGAGGCAGATGTGATAATCCACCTCCTCGACGGCAAGGAGGGGCTGAATCCGGCAGACCTGGAGCTCGCCGGCATATTGAGGGAATCAGGGAAAAAAATCCTGTGGGTAGTCAATAAGATCGATAGCATGTTGAAGGAAGACAGGGCACTGGAATTCTACCGTATCGGCGCAAAACAAATTCTCCCTGTTTCTGCCATAACAGGGCTCGGGATTGACGATCTTATGGACGCGGTAACTGACAACCTTCCCAACCTTGCGCCCGCCGACGGAATAGAAAGCACTGCGCAGAACATCAAAAGCCTTTCCAGGATCGCTGTTGTAGGAAGGCCGAATGCCGGAAAATCCACACTCATCAATTCGCTCCTCGGCAAGCGCAGACTTATAGTCAGCCCGGTCCCCGGAACAACGAGAGATTCAGTTGATTCTGTCTGCACCCATTATGGCAAGAAGTATCTCTTCATCGATACAGCGGGAATCAGAAGAAAACAGAAAGAATACTCCCTGGAAAGTTTTTCCATGATCAGGGCGATAAAGAGCATAGAACGGGCAGACGTTGCCGTTATCGTCCTTGATGCATCAGAAGGCATAACAGACCAGGACCAAAGAATTGCCGGAATTGTAGACGAATACGGCAAAGGGGCGCTCTTCCTCCTTAACAAATGGGATTTGGTGAAAGATCCCGAAAATGCCTATAAGGCAATCATGAAGCAACTCAATAATAAAATGTGGTTTATGCACTATGCCCCCAACGTCACTGCATCAGGCCTGGAAAAGACGAGAATAACCAAAATATTCTCCATCATTGATGAAATCATCGCTGAAAGAAATAAAAGGATTTCCACCGGAGAACTGAACAGGTTCTTGTCAAAGCTCGCCTCTGCAGGGCCTCTCCCGCGATACAAGGGCAAAGATATCAAACTTCAGTATATAACTCAGGCAGACATTGCGCCGCCGGTATTCGTGATTTTTGCAAATTACCCGTCGGTGCTCAAAGCGCCGCAGATCAAATATATTGAAAAGGCTTTGAGGGAGGAGTACTCCTTTAAAGGGACGCCGATAAGAATTTCTGTTAAGCCACGGTAAAATATGGTAAAATAGAAAGGCAATTAAGAATTACGAATTAATAATTAAGAATTGTGGAAAAAATTAATTATCCTTTATTCGTAATTCCTAATTTTTAATTCGTAATTCTTGTTTAGCATGGGAGGGATTAATGCAGAAAATACTTGTTGCTCATGATGGCTCTAAGTCGTCTGATAAGGCTTTAAAAAAAGCCTTGGAATTATCGGTGAGCTTTAATGGATCGCTCACTGTGGTTGCCGTTGTTCCTGAGTTGTATCTTACGGAACTGCCTGATGCCGACAGAAACCGTATTTTCGAATCGTTGTCTGATGAGACTCGGGATGCTATGGAAAAAATAAGGAAAACCCTTTCAGGCAAATCAGTTGATGTCAAAACCCTGATCCGGCAGGGAGACCCTGCTGAAAAGATACTGGAGACCGCACAGAAAATGAAGGTAGATCTAATTGTGACCGGCTCTCATGGGAGACATGGAGCAAAAAAGTTCCTCCTGGGCAGCGTCTCTTCCAAAATCGTTGATTATTCCAAATGTTCAGTCCTTGTTGTAAAGTAGAGTCTGTTGATAAACGCAATTTTTCTGTCATTGACGCACAAATAAAACACACGTCATACCCGCGAAGGCGGGTATCCACTTTGGAAAGAATGGATTCCCGCTTAAACACTGCGGGAATGACAGGCTTCCGGGTGTTTTCATCCCCCTTATAAAAAAGAAGGTCAGCTACTGTTTTTTAACAAACAGCTTCAGCGCTTCTTTGTAGCGGACCGGGACAAACCCGAAATGTTTTTCCACTCCATCTGCATCACAAATATTATCGGTTTCCAACAGCCGCAACTGCTCAATTGTGATCGAAGGTATCCTCTTACCCAACAGGCCGCTTATCCCCTGAAATACCTTTGACAAAGGGACACCGAGCTTGACCATCTCCATAGGCACATGAATAACCGGCCTGAGGGCATCCATCGCCTTCATAAGCAGGGAAAGGATTTCATTTAAGGTAAGATATTCGGGACCTCCCAGTTCATAGATTCCTCCCCGCTCCGCCCCTTTAACAAAACATTTTACCCAATCCCCGACGTAAAGAGGCTGGAATTTTGCCTTTCCGTCTCCTGGAACAGGGACCACAGGACTTAACGTAATGAGCTCCATAAGCTTCGCGGTAAATGCGTCCCCATCTCCCACCACGAGAGAAGGCCTGAATATGGTATAAGGGATGCCGCTCGTCCGAACAATATCTTCGGCCTCTGCCTTTGTCTTCAGATACCTGGATCCGGAAGAGTGCGATGCGCCGAGCGCGCTTTGATAAAAGAAGTGCTTTACCTTTGCTTTCTGCGCCTCATCAACCAGATTCTCGGTGCCGCGGACATGGACCTTCTCAAAACTAATGCCTTCCTTTTCCTCTATCATACCAACAAGGTGGACAACCGTATCGCAATTATACAGCTTGCCTTTAAGACTTTCACGGTCAGTAATGTCCCCTATGACGGCATCAAATCCGGCCTTTTTGCATATATCGGTTTTGCCCGGAGACCGTGCAAGGCAAATGGCACGCATCCCGCCCGCTCCGAGTGCGCTGACAAGATGACTGCCGATAAATCCGGTGCCGCCGGCAATGAAGAACATAAAACCCTCTCAAAAAAGGTTAAGGCTGAGGTTAAGGTTGAGATGAAAATATAACAGGCAAAAAGTGACTTCTTAATTACAGTGCTCGTTGTTAGCTTTTTCTTAACCTTAATCTGAACCTTGACCTGATTTTTTTCACCATATCAGCCTTCCCCTCCTGTGTGCCCAGCAGGCAAAGGAGACATCGACAAAATACGATTCGGGATGGCGGTGTGCAGCAGCAATCTTTACGCCGAGAGCGACGGGCTGCCCCCCCAACCCCTGCATACTGTTTACTTCATCAAGAATGCTCATCTCAAGGGCTGCTATCGCCGGATCAGGGTGCACGTCATTAAGCCTTCTCATCAACTGTTTTTTCGACAGAAACGTCACCTGGTCCCTGGCGCCGCCTATGGCTGCAGCTATTGTATACGGAGGACAACCTCCACGCCCGGCCTTATGTACTGCATCGAGAACGCACTTCTTTACGCCTTCAAAGTCCCTGCCGGCCGTAACTTCCATTCCGCCCCTGTTCAGCAAAGCGGGGAGCTGATATATCTGCCCCAAGTTTTCACTCTTTCCGCTTTTTAACATAAGATCAACCGTGAGCGTCTGCTCGTCAGTCTCATCGATGTATATCAGTGGAAATATGTCGCCTACATTATCACCGGAATTTAGGCCAGTAATGCTGCTTACGGCATTCGGCCTAAGAGGCACTCTTTTTGTGGCCAGCCGCGTTGCATCATTAATAACCTCTATTATGGCACTGTGGCTCAGTCCTCTCGGTACCTTGACAAAAAAAACGGGGAACCCCGTGTCCTCACATATTGGACAGCTGCCGGTCCTTGCAAGGGAGACTTCTTTCAGGATATGATCAAAAGATTCCCCTGCAAGCGCTTCGGTCTCCTTTGAACAGGCCGCTGTCACCGCCTCTTCTATATCCTTGGGAATAGAGATTGCGACCTTCCTGTAAAGTTCTACTATACCATCGCGCAGTTTCAGCAAATTAATTTACCTGGTTCTTGCAGTGTATTGCCCATAGCCATTTATGAGAGATCGGCAGGAGAAAAAATCACTTCATCCCTGAACGCCCGCACCATATAGACTGTTTTCATAGTCTCCGTCTGGGTCACATCAAGCAGCGCCGCATCCAGCCCTGCGCCGGCGAGGTAGCTCAAAAGGGCTGAATTCACATGGGGCTTAAGCGGCAACTTCATTCCGGCTGATATATTCGAAAGCCAAACTATGGTGTTTATCGGCGGGTCGACCAGTTCATTCAACGCAATAATGCATTCGTGCGAATTAAGCAGGTTCTCCTGCCCCATGCCTTCCGCTATATGTATCAGCGAAGGGTCAGCGAACAGGCGCTCATTGGGGATGTCACTGGCATTTGCCCTTTCAATCAGCTCTTCGAGTATAAGAAGCTTGGCTTCATAGGTCACCGGTACAGTGCCCTTTAGTGCCCTGATAATGAGATTAGCTTTTGAATCCCTGACAAGGGCGAGAATTTCATCTGCATTACTTTCATCGGCTGAAAGATAATTTATAAGCGGCGGTTCCTCGCATAGTGCAAGGGTCTTTTTCAGCGCCTCCACATTTCGCGTGTCAAGGCAGAGCGGCAGGCCGGTCGCAGTCTGCACTATGTCCGCTACAGCGGGAAGAGTTTCCTCGTCTCCTATACTGTCAGTGGAGCACTGCACATGGATGAGGTCGGCACCCTTGTCAGCAAGGTCTTTTGCCAAAGACTCGATTGTCTTCCTGTCGAGACTCCTTACTGCCTGCATATAAGCCTTGTTCCTGATGTTAAGATTCTCCGCGATTACAAGCATGCCGCACCTCCATAAATAAAAAACATAGGTTATAGGTAATGGGTTATAGGTAAAGAAAAAAGGCTCTTTCTATTTCTTTGCCCATGACCTATGACCTATAACCAATTACCTGACTTTTACAAAGTATATCAGAATAGCGAAGATTTGGGGAAGCCGAATACGAGCGAGACAAACGTGCCGGACCTTGGGCACTTAACTGCAATTCAGACAGTAGAGGAATCTCTGAAGCATTAGCGAAGTTTTGAAAACAGTTCTCGGCGAGTGAGCGTTAAACAGGAGCGAAACTGACCGACCAGAAGTAGGTGCTTTAAGCAACGGAGTGAGCGAAAGAGATTCCTCTACTGCCTGAATTGCAGGACACTTAACCTGACAGTTGCTGATACTTCAGACAAAATAGTACAATTACGACATGAAATCATTTTTCTCCGTATCTTCCAAAGGTTTCACTTTGGTTGAGATGGCGATAGTGCTGGTGATAATTGGAATAGTTATGGCGCTCGGCCTGCCTCTTCTGAGCCAGCTTGCAGCAAATGTCAAATACAATGATTCGCTGGACATAGTGAAAGCCGGCATCGATTCCGTTCAGGGCTGGGCTGCCGGAGGGTCTTTGCAGCAGCTTCCGGACCTGCGCAACACTACAAGTGATTTCAGAACTATTGCGAAAAGTCCGACCGATGCCTTTGGTCAGCCGTTGATCTATGTTTATGATTATAATTCGTCAACTTTTACGAGCAATCAACTTTGCGGGATGAGGATGACATCCATTACGCTTAATTATACGGTAGGGACAACTAAATATACGGTGGCCAATGTGGCCTTTCTTGTGCTAAGCCCTGGTGGAGATTATAAAATCAACTCTACTATTACTGCCAGTAATTTTATCGGGGCTAATAATGCAGCTCTGGTTACTTATACTAATGCGGCGATTCCCAGCCCTGGGGGAACTACAAATAGCGGTGCGACCATAACTATAAACGCTGATACATCAAATGACATTGTACAGTGGGTAACACTGGATGCGCTCAGAACAAAAATCGGATGCCAGGGCGCTCAACTGACTATTGTTAACAATGAATTACCATACGGATATAATAGTACGCAATATTCAGCCTCTATTTATGCTAATGGCGGGGTGCCGATTACTACGAGTCCTGGAGGTAAAGGCCAATATAACTGGTGCCTTCAAGGTCAGGCAATTTATAATATGACATTTGCCAACGCTCCGGCTCAGGGTGGAGCTAATATTTATACTTCCTCAAGCTGCATGGGCAGTCAAAATTCATGGTCACAATCAGATTATGTTGCAATTACCGGCCAACCTGTAATTATCGTAACCGACGGCAGCAATAATTATATTTCATCCGCTCAAAACAATATAGGCTTCTGCCCGCCCGGTAGTAACCCCACATATTGGCAGGCGGTCAATATTAGTGTTACAAATGCCCCCAATTGCAGTAGTGCTTATTATTACCCCTCGGGATCAAATTTTTTCTCGATCTATGTTTCCGATAACAGCATGAATACTTCTTTCAAAAATTTTACATTCACGGTAAACCCTTAGTGATTCATTATGTCAATACCGCCTGAAAATAGAAGATTAAACCCTGGCTCAGGTGGAGCGGTCCTGCTATATGTCATAGTTTTTCTGTTTTTTTTAATCCTCTCTTTAATGGCTGCAGGCATACATTATTTCGGCCCGCGAATCTTCAGGGCCAAATCAACCGCTGCGATAGATACGTTAGAGAACGATGTCAGGGCAGTGATAAGCTGGTCAGAGGCCAATAACAGACAATTAGCCAATAGCGCGAATTTTCCCAAGATTATACCTGATCCGACTGACCCTTACGGCCAACCCCTATACTACATTTACGACAACAACTTGACATCACTAAGCAGCGGCGGACTTTGCGGCAGGAGCTTCACAACTCTAAGCGTTAATTTTTACCCTAATCCGGGAGCTTCTCCCACCACCCAAATCAGTAATGTTGCTTTTGTAGTTTTGAGCAGCGGACCTGATTTAAAGGTTGAAACTGTGCTCAGCGGCACATTCAATGGAAGCAGTATTAACGGGCCTGTTTCGGGCAGCGGATATGCCAACGGGACTGTAAGTATCTATTCCTCCGGCGCAACTATTGCTGCTGCAGGCGGCTATCCTTACGACGATATAACACGCATTGTAACTCTTAACGAATTGCAGGCACGGGCACACTGTGCAGGGGTTACAAGAGGCCGCCTCATGCTCCTCAATAACGAACTGCCGAGCGCCTGTGCGGGTAGTTGGTACGCTGCAACACTCTATCCTGACGGAGGAGTGCCTGACAGTTCAGGGAATTACACGTGGAGCGAGCCTGTTTTGCCATCCTGGCTCTCGGCTTCCGGCAGCCCCAACAGGGTACTTTGGCTTACTGGCACAGCGCCCGCTTCCGCAGGCACTAATTCAGTTACGATTCAACTACAGGATTATGATAACACCCCCAATGTCGTCCTGAGAAACTATGTCCTCAGCGTCATTAACTGCGGCGCAGGCAGTGGCATTACCGCTCCCCCCAACACCGTCAATAACGCCCCTGTCAGCGGCGGTACCGTCACCGGTATAAACACAAATCCAACTGCTTCTAATTCTGCTTCTAATTCTGCAGCAACAACTGCGTTTGCGAATAATGTTGTTACCAATGTGTCGGGAGGAGGAACGAACAGTGGTGTGATAGCGGCCCAAAATAACGTGCTTACATTCGGGTACAATATCACCAGCGGAGAGGCTTGCGTCTGGTTTCCCTACAACTTCCCATTGTTAGGAAAAATCTTTCGGGCCTTCTGGAACTTCTGCTTCCGGGATATCGAAACTCCGTATCCCGCCGGTAACACAAGCGGAGCCTGTAATACATGCCCAAACTGTACTTCATGCCCATGGTGCTCTGTTAACTGTACGAATTGTACAGCTTGTACAAGCTGTACTACCACCAATGCCTGTCCCGGCTGCTCCGCAGCGAGTGCTGCAGCAAGTACATGTTTTGCCGACGGATATACTTTTACCCTGATGCAGGCATATAACCCAACCTCGTATTGCGGGAGCGGCACGGTGTATGATGCTGCTTTAAACCCTTATTATGATTGCAGCGATCTGTTTTCGCCAAATTTTAACGGCGCAGGTCATTTGGGCGAATTCATGTCGTACTGCGGACTGCCGGGCTACAGCATGGCCACTGAATTCGACATTTATCCAAATAGCGGAACCAACTCGCGCAATGACCCCAGCGGCAACTATAACCATGTCGCAATGGTGCAGTCCATTACCAGCCACAATTTCGGAACGACTCCGTCGTGCAGCGGGTATTGCAGCGGGACCTGCACAGGATACTGCAATGGGGTAAGCGGATGGAACGCAGCATGCCCCGGGCAGTGCTGGACAGGTACTACCGGGTCATGTTCAGGTGCGTGCAATACATCATTATACGGGGACAACACCCACGGCACAGCGACAGTGGTGAATGGGAATCCGGCGTGTACCACGGCCAACCTCGGCAGTTCCGGTTGCCTTTACAACGCTCCCGGTGACATTAACGGAGTTACCAACTCGGCCGTCACCTGGATGGAAGATGGATGCAATCCCGGGTATACAAGCCATAATGCGCGGGTTGAGGTGCATACCCGATGCAACAGCACCTGCAGTTCATGCGACAATACGTCAAACTGTTCAAGTCCTACTTATGATTTTATGAAAGCATGGATAGACAAAGGCAACAGCAACCTGAACGCCGACGCGTCTAACCCGGATGTCTCCTATTGCTTTTTGCATCCGTCTGCCATGAACCAGGTCAAGGTTGGTTTCACCGAGGGCACAGGGGCATCTGAACAGATCGGCTATATAGCCAATTTTTCGGCTTTTGTTCAAACCGGCTGCAGCCTGCCTTCTATTAGCACTGTATCGTCCCCATCGTCCTTATTGCAGACTTCCGGCACTTGCAGCGGAAGTAACGCTTCTTGCACATCCGCCCCCTGCATTTGCCTCACATCCGGGCAACTGCTGGCCGCGCAATTGACGGCCAGTGGCGGGACCGGGAATTATACATGGAACATTGGCGCTGCAAACATTAGGGGTGTCGCAGCCAGCAACCTGCCGGCCTGGCTGAGTTTGCAGACATCGGGCAGCTGCGGAAGTTATACCTGCACAGCCTCGTCACCCTGCCTGTGCGGCAATGCAACTTCAGGCAATTCTATCTATAACACACTCCTCGTTTCTGTAAATGACGGTTGCACGTCTGACTGCTCCAATGGTTATAATACTTCTTCTCAGTCATATTTAATCAGCGTCCAAATTCCGCCGCCGCCTTCCTGCGTTCTCACGGCAAACCCGACTGCTGTTACTTATAACGGTGCAACTAATTTAACTTGGACAGTCGCCGGTGGCGCGGCGAACAACGCCTCATGGAGCGCCTCACCAGCGCCGGGCGGGACCTGCACGTCCTCCAATTTGCTCAATCAACTTTCAGGCGGCAGCTGCACCACAGGAGGCATCACTACGGTCGGTGCAGATATATACACACTTACAGTCAACAATACCGGCGGCAGCAATACCTGTTCCGCTACGGTAAATACGACATGCCCGACAATTTTGCTCTCGCCGGCATCGCTGCCCTATGGCACTGTGGGTGTGGCGTATTCACAACTGTTAACAGCAAGCGGCGGCATCAGTTCCTCCTATACGTGGAGTTACGTCTCCGGGCTGCAAGGCTCCGGCTTGACCTTTAACACTTCCACCCATACACTCACCGGAACACCGACAACTGCGGGAACGTATACAGTTATAATAGGAGTAGCCGGCAGCTCCCCATGTAATACAGTCCAACAATATCAATATACTCTTCAGATTTATGCTCCTCCAACTTGTACGCTCACAGCCACCACAAACCCTGTCGCATATGGCGGAACGACCGGCCTTACTTGGACAGTCACCGGCAACCCGCAGACCGCCAGTTGGTACACCACATCACCATACGTCACACCACCAGGCTGCGGTTCCCCCAGTGCAGCAGGCGGCAGTTGCACCACAAGTGGTCTAACCACACCCGGGGCAAACCAATACGCTCTTACTGTCACTAACCCGGCTGGAAGTCATACTTGTGCAGCAACAACAGTTTATGTCGGCTGTCAAAGTTACGGGGTTTGGGACAACTATAACACTCATCCGTTTATGGTGGGATCGACATGCATGGGCAATTTAACCTACCCTCCTGCTGTGCAAATTACCAATGCGACCAATTTGCTCACAACCTCAGTCAATGTATACCGTTGCTCGAGCGGTGACAATACTTGTTCCACCTGTTCTTCGGGACGCCCTTACATGAGCTATACTGATGCCATGAACGCCGATGTTGTTTTAAATGGAGGCAGCGGCAGTTGCCAGGTCTGTTGGGACAGCGATAGCGGTGGCGGCAGTGGCGACTCGGCGGTAACAGGGGACCGTGTAAGCGGAACCTGTCACTAATTCAGAAACAGAAAATGAAAATAGGGACAGCGACCGTTTAGGGCTGAACAGGGGGGCGACTTACACAAGATGGTCACAGGTTATTGACAAATCAGGCAATTACAGTTAGCATTAATCAACGGCTTCAAAGGAGCGTCATTCATGACAACTCTATTAGAGAAAAAAATATTTACATACGATGACATAAATTCACTTCCCGAGGGCAACTATGAAATCATAGATGGCGAAAGGAGAGACATGACACCCACAGGATTCGGGCATGGATATTTCGAAAGTATTATTGCAGAATTACTCAGAAAACATCTCGGCTCCGGGGGATATGTCGCGGTAGGTGAGGTGGGTGTTGTAATAAGCAGGAATCCTTTCAGGCTGAGGGCGGCTGATGTCGTTTATATAAGCAAAACAAAATACCCTGAGAGACCTGCAGGCATGCTTGAACTCCCGCCGGAGTTGATAGTGGAAATAGTGTCGGATGACAATACTGCAAAATACATAAACGATAAAGTTAAAGATTACCTGTCAATCGGTGTTGATAGGGTGGTGCTTGTGGATCCTTATACAGAGACCGTTACGGTCTATCAGCACGGCAGGAAGGAAGCAGGCTATTACAATTTTAACGATGAATTTGAAATTATCAGAGGACTTGTTGTAAAACTGAAAGAGATAGCCTGAGATATTTTCTTTCAAGAATCGTGCATTCAATAAAAAAAGACTTCCTCTACAAAACGGTCGTCCACATTCTGCTGATTGCAGCCATCGGGTTTTTTGCCTACTCCAATACCTTTCAGGCGCCTTTCCAGTGGGATGAAGAAGCTTTCCTTGGTGAAAATCCGATCATCAGGAATCTGAACTATTTTATCCATCCATTGCAAGCTGCGAAACTGCCATTTTACGATGCATTCTCAGGCAGGTACATAGGCTATCTTACTTTTGCAATGAATTATAAACTTCATGGTTTCAATGTTTTGGGGTTCCATATAGTCAATTTGTCAATACATATCATAAACGCGGTGCTCGTTTATTTCTTTATTTTAGTTACTTTCAGAACTCCGTATTTGGAGACAAAGGGTCAAGGGTCAGGGGTCAAGGTTAATGAAACAGAGGCCGACTACTCCCTTGCCCCTTGCACCTTGACCCCTGACCCTAAGCTGCTTGCTTTTTTCACAGCCCTGCTCTTTGTGTCTCATCCCTTACAAACAGAAGCTGTGACCTATATATTCCAGCGCTTCGCATCGTTAGTTACACTGTTTTATCTTCTGTCTGTTGTGTCATATGCGTATTCGCGTATCACGGTCAATGTTAAACGCAAATATGTGCTTTACGCCCTGTCAATTTTGTCCGCCGTTGCAGCCATGAAAACAAAAGAGAATGCGTTCACCCTGCCTGTCATTATCGTCCTCTATGAGTTTTGCTTCTTCAGTCCTTCTCCCCGTGTCTCCGCGTCTCAGTATCCCCGCGTCAGTCTTTCTTCGCGTCTCTTTTATCTCGCTCCGCTATTGTTGACACTGTTCATCATCCCTCTGACAATAGTGGGAACAAATAAACCCTTACAGCAAATAATGCATCAGGTCGCGACCGCTGATGTTGGATATGCAAATATACAGCGATGGCCCTACCTGTTCACACAATTCAGGGTCATTGTTACCTATTTAAGATTGCTGGTACTGCCTGTAAACCAGAATCTCGATTATGACTACCACCTTTATAAATCTTTCTTCGATCCCCAGGTGTTCCTTTCGTTTCTGTTCCTTGCAGCTCTCTTCGGACTGGGGATGTACCTGGTGGCACTGGGCAAAAGAAATGAATCGGGGAATCGGGGAATCGGGGAATCGGGGAAAAGTCTTTTGCACCGTTTCGTCTTTTTCACCGGTTCACCTATTCACCGATTCACCGATTCCCCGATTCTCCGCCTTGTCGGCTTCGGCATACTGTGGTTTTTTATTACGCTTTCTGTGGAATCAAGCATTATTCCCATCCCTGTGCTCATAGATGAATACCGGATATATCTGCCATCTGTAGGCTTTTTCATTGCAGTGATTGCCGCCCTGTCCATGTTTGCCCGGAAAATAAAATTGGAAAGCAGGATGATGCTTTTGCTTTTCTGCCTGATTATCGCTGCCTTGTTCGGGCTGACCTATGTAAGGAACGCTGTCTGGTTTGAAAGGTTTACCCTGTGGGAAGATGTCGTAAAAAAAAGTCCCAACAATGCGCGCGGTTATAATAATCTGGGCACCGGCTATCTTGGCATCAACGATCCTGACAAGGCCATTAAAATGTTCGACAAAGCAATTTCCCTGCAGCCTTACTTTATGTCGGCCTACCTGAACAGGGGGGTAGCATATTTTAAGAAAGAAGACTATGACCAGGCGCTCAAAGATTTTTTCAAAGCAGACTCATTGCAAAAAAATTATCTGACCTATATAGGAATAGGCAAAGTGTATTTCGCAAAGGGTGAATTAAAACTCGGTTTAAAAAACTTTATCCTGGCACTTTTCATGAAGCCCGACTCTGAAAAGGCTTTGAGCGGTGTGGCCTTCTACTATGCCAAAACCGGGGACTACAAAGAGGCGTTCCGTTTATACGGCAGGGCCCTGGAGTTAAACCCTTCCAACCCGGATATCTATCTTAACAGAGGGAAAGTATATATGGTCCGGAAAGAATATGCAAAGGCTGCCTCGGATTTTGCCGCTGCTGTCAGGCTCAATCCAACGGACATAGATGCTGTTTATAATTGCGCCATGGCTTATTACCAGGCCGGACAGTTTGATTCCGCCATCCGGGAATACAGCAGGGCCATTGCAATGAACGCCAAAAGTGCGGTTTTCTATAAACTTAGCAGCGAGGATATAATCCGTCCACCTTCACAAATTACAGTTAGCTCTAAAAGTCCGGTCCTATATGAAGGCCGGGGCCTCTCTTTTTATTCGAAAAAGGATATGGGCCGCGCAATAGAAGACTTCACAAAGGCTATTGAGCTCTATCCGGAATATGCGCTTGCCTACTCCAACAGAGGGCTTGCATGGTCGGCGATAAAAAGATTTGATCTTGCAATTAAAGACTTTACCAGGGCCATTGAAATAAAGCCTGACTTCGCGGTGGCCTACATGAACAGAGGAGTAGCTTACAAAGTAACAGGTTCAGTTAAACAGGCCCTGGCGGATTTCGACAAGGCGCTTTCGTTGGACCGCGACCTTGCTGTTGTATACACAAACCGGGGCGATCTTTATTTTGAAGCAGGGAAGAGGGTAAAAGCCGTCAGGGATTTCGAGAGAGGCTGCGCCCTGAAAGACATCAACGCGTGTGAAAGGCTGAAACAAAGTCATAGGTCATAAATAATGGGATTTATCTTTTATACCCATTGCCAATAACCTATGACCTATTGCCTGCTGTTAAAATATATAAGTCAGATAAGGGCTATTCGTACTCCATATTGCAGCCGCATTATTAGTGCCGCTTGCGCCGCAATTCTGAATATTGCCGCTATTGCCAAGTGCCGTGCCGTCAATGTTTGTATCAATAGCTTCTATGAGGGTTAGAGTAGCCGTTGCCGGCAACTGTATGACCATGTAGTTCTTTGAAATTGAAAGGCCGCATACACCTGATCCACCCGCAATTGTTGTTACAGAGATGTCTCCAGCCACAGGGCTGGGAAAAGAAATGCTTGCAGCGAGCAGGTCAGTTGTGACAGCATTCAAGCCGCCCATAAGACCCGTGGGAGAATTACTGGCATCTGCGCCGATGTCACCTGGAAAGTAACCTTTCATGTCATAGTACTGCCTTATCGGCACTGTCCATTGGCTAATTAAACTTGACACTCTCTTCGCCTTGGCATTGTCAATCAAATCCTGCCCCCTCAATACAGCAGCAAGGATGATCCCTATAATCACCAGGACGATCGATAATTCGATCAATGTAAATCCTCTCTGGTTCCTTAATCTTTCCACTGAGTTGACCTCCTGTTATTTCTTATGCTTTCTTTGATCCCTTGGTAACTGACGAGAATATACTATATTCTTTCGTTATTTTTCAAGAAGACTTTAACTCACCCCAGGGCAAACGCACTATGTGATGGCAAAACAAAATTCTCGTCATGCCCGAAGGTATTAATCGGGCATCCAGAAACAAAAGACCTGGATTCCCGCTTACGGACTGCCAACAGTAGGTGCTCTTAAGCACGGGAATGACGACTTTTACGCACTTGCTGTAACTCACCCTGCAATTCAGACAGTAGATGAATCTCTTAATCCGCCCAGGCGGAGGAGTTTTGGAAGTTCTTGGCGATGGTTCGACAAGCTCACCATGACAAGTGTCACCCTGAGCCTGTCGAAGGGGGAATATTGCGACAGAGGGAAAGTATATTGTAAAAGGCTTAAACAAAGTCATAGGTTATAAATAATGGGATTTATCTTTTATCCCCATTGCCTATAACCTATGACCTATTACCTGCTGTTAAAATATATAAGTCAGATAAGGGCTGTTAGTAGCCCATACTGCAGTCGCATTACTCGTACCGCTTGCGCCGCAATTCATAAGATGACCGCTATTACCAAGTGCCGTGCCGTCGATGTTTGTATCAATAGCTTGTATCAGGTTAAGAGTAGCAGTTGCCGGCAATTGTATGACCATGTAGTTCTTTGAAGTTGAAAAAGCAGTGCCGCATACATTTGCTGCACCCGCAATTGTTGTTACAGAGATGTCTCCAATAACAGGGCTGGGATAAGTAATACCGGCGGAAATCAGGGCATTTGTGACGGCGGATAAGCCGCCCATAAGCCCCGTGGGAGCAGCATTGGCAGCCACGCCGGCATCACCCGGATAGTAACCTTTCATGTCATAGTGCGCCATTATCGGAATTTCCCACTGGCTAATTAAACTTGCCACTCTCTTTGCCTTGGCATTGTCGATCAAATCCTGCCCCCTTAATACAGCCGCGAGTATGACACCGATTATCACCAGGACGATAGATAATTCGATTAGTGTAAATCCCTTCTGACTCCTCAATTTATTCAGCACCTTACCCTCCTGTTAAAAGGAAGCATATTTTTATGCTCCACTTGATTACGTGGTCTAATATCATGAGTATAATAAATTGTATCGTTATTTTTCAACAAAACTTGAAACCTGACCGGTGAACGCACTATGGTTAATCCACAAAATCCTTGATTTGCTTATGCACGGCCATTATATACTATTACATGTACATGCGGTCTCTTTTAAAATCAGTGGTCCCCATATTATGTCTTTTGCCTTCGGTGCTC
>JBEKJD010000021.1:0-24584 GCA_050011415.1 Dissulfurispiraceae bacterium
CGGCCTGGACGCTCAAACTTGACAGGGAACTCAAAAAGCGAGACGATCGATTTGGCACAATGCAGCTGAGGCGCGATATAACTAATATGAACGTTTTGGGAACAAAGACGAGAGCTATTTGCATTCTCGGCATGCATCGCAGCGGCACATCAGCAATTGCCCGCGCTATCAACTTGCTTGGCGCCTATCTTGGCGAAGAAGATGATGTCTCCGCATATGGCCCCGATAATCCCGAGGGGTTTTGGGAGAGCCTTGAACTGAGAAGCTTCAACGATCGTCTATTATACCAACTTAATAAATCATGGGACACGGCGTTGCCTCTAGAGGAACAGTGGCACTTAAGAGAAGAGATCCGGCCCTTAAGAAATGAGCTTAGGGAGTTGATAAAGAAAAAATTTTCAGGCCGTAATTTATGGGCTTGGAAAGATCCGAGGACTTCGGTTTTGTTCCCGTTGTGGAAGGACGTACTCAAGGAACTTGATATGGAACTGTTGTGCGTATTTGCTGTCAGGAACCCGCTTGATGTTGTTAAGTCTCTTGAGAAAAGAGATGGCTTTTCGCACGACAAAGGTTTTGCTATTTGGTTTAATTATAATATCAGTGCACTGTCTTCAATTTTAAATGTCCCGACAGTATTTGTCTCATATGATAAATTCCTTAACAACTGGGAATCAGAGTTGAGGAGATGTGCAGAAACGTTGAAAATCAGTTGGCCGGAAGATGACACGCCGTTGCGGAACAAAATGAACTTATTTATTCGCCCTGATCTCCGCCATAGCGCCTCGACAGTAGCTGACCTTACAAAAATGGACACGCTGGGGCCTGTCGTAGAGCTTTATGAGCTTTTGCTCAATTTGTGCGAAGAAACCAAAATATCCGATCCTCAGTTCCTTACACCCGTTGATAGACTGTCTAAAGAATTCATTGAATGTGAGCGGTTCTTTCGCTGCGATATAACAGAGGCATTTGAAAATAGTTTGAAGTGCCAACTGCTGGAGAAGGAACAGCAATTGCAAGAGAGAACGGCCTGGGCGCTGAAGCTTGAGAGGGAACGCAAAGAGCGTGATGATAGACTTGGCACATTGCAGCGGGAATTCGAGGAGCGTACCGAGTGGGCGCTTAAACTTGAGAAAGAACTCAAAGAGCAGACAGAGTGGGCGCTGAAGCTTGAGAAAGAACGCAAGGAGCGGACAGAATGGGCGCTGAAGGTTGAGAGGGAATGCAAAGAGCGTGATGATAGACTTGGCACATTGCAGCGGGAATTCGAGGAGCGTACGGAGTGGGCGTTGAAGCTTGACAGTGAACTCAAGGAACGTGACGATAGGCTTGGCACATTGCAGATGGAATATGAGGAGCGTACCGAGTGGGCGTCGAAGCTTGACAGTGAACTCAAGGAACGTGACGATAGGCTTGGCATATTGCAGATGGAATATGAGGAGCGTACCGAGTGGGCGCTGAAGCTTGACAGTGAACTCAAGGAACGTGACGATAGGCTTGGCACATTGCAGATGGAATATGAGGAGCGTACGGAGTGGGCGCTGAAGCTTGAGAAGGAACTCAAGGAACGGGAGGAGAGGCTGCGACTTGTCGAAGATAGCTTGCGTAAGCAATGCGACGAGATCGGTGAAAATAATAAACAGCTAAAGGAAAAAGACCTTGAACTCGCTGAACAGGTGCGTGCACTCGATACTTCTTGCAGACTTAGAGAGAACGAAAGCTTGATGTTTGAGGAAAAACTAAGGCAGAATGAAAAACTGATAAGAGAGTACGTTAACAGCATAAGCTGGAAAATAACAGCCCCCCTCAGGTTTGGTTATGGACTGTTGAGGAAATTAGTGCGCCGCATATGAAAAATAGGGTGATTTTCCTTCATTATCACATTTTTAAAAACGCCGGCTCTACGATCGAATGGATATTGAGGAAGAACTTTGCTGATTATTTCAATATTATTCATGAGCAGACAGACAGGGGGACCTTGTATGCTGAGGAAATAATCAAATATGTTACGGACCATCCAGAGGTAAATGCCTTGTCCAGCCATCACTTTAGATATCCTCGCCCCGATATTTTCGGATTTCGTTTTATTGATATATGTTTTTTGCGGCATCCCCTGGATCGCCTCCAATCCATGTATCTGCATTATAAGAGGGATTCTGAGGATACTGAAAAATCAATACGCGCCAAAACCATGGCATTGGCTGAATGGTTAAAATGGCTTCTTGAAACAGAGCCGTATAATTCAATGAACCCCCAAACCTGTTTTATGGCCCTTGGCGGCTCCTATTTTTTCCCTCCGACTAATTCACACCTTGCTACGGCTATCAAAAGAGTGAGCGAAGTGAGATTCCTCGGCCTGGTCGATCGGTTTGATGAAAGTCTTGCAACAGCTGAATTTTTCTTGAGGCCGATATTCCCAAAACTTGACCTGAGCTATATTGCACAGAATGTTTCAGAATCCTGGAAGGCGGGCCTGATTGAAAAGCTGGAAAAAATGAAATCGGAATGCGGTGAAAGTTTCTTTGACCGATTGAGCAAATTGAACGAAATTGATGAAAGGCTTTGGAGATACGCGACAGCAGAGTTGGAACGACGGTTACAATATGTGCCAAATATTGAACAGAAATGCAATGAAGTCAATGTCAATCCGAATATGAGGCTGTCATAGAAAAGGTGCTTTTTATTCAGAGCGGGAACGTGGAAAGTGCCCTGAAAGCTGTTGAAGTAATCAGGACAAAGGTTTTTGCTGACGGTGTTGAGATATATTATCTTGCCGACGACATACATCCTTCCCCTGCAGAATCATCCATACCTGACCTCGAAAGGTTCATCTCGCTCAAGAAGGGGATTATTAACGCCTTTGCCGCGATACTAAAACTCTGGTCGACCCGGTTTGATGCGGTGGCTGTCATGTATACACGTGAAGGCGGCTTCATTAAGCACAAAATGATGGCGTTTCTCATAAGGAGAAGACAACTGCTCATATTTAATGAAAACAATGATTGTTTTTATTATGAGCACTCAAAAATGTATGCACATCTTCGCTGGCGGTGGAGAGAATATGTTAGTTCAGGTAAAAACAGACCTCTGCGGCTGGCTAATGATGCTTTGACGGTCATCAGGAATGAAGGGTTTAGCTCTTTTGTAAAGAAGAGCTGGAATATCCTGACCGTCCGGCAGCAAAAATCAAAGCCGGCATTTTCTCTCAAGAAAAAAATAGGCGCCCTCGCTTTTCCTTCCTTCGATAAACCGGAAGTTTCGATAGTCATTCCCGTCTACAACAAGATCCTCTATACGTTAAATTGCCTTGACTCAATTTTAAAGAACACCGCCGATGTCTCATATGAGGTTATTGTAGTCGATGATAATTCGACTGACGAGACACCGCAGAGTCTCTCTCTGATTAAAAACATACAGGTGATATGGTCCGAAAAGAACCGTGGTTTTATTGGGTCCTGCAATACAGGAGCCGCTGCAGCACGCGGTCGATACATTCTTTTTCTTAACAACGACACTGTTGTTACTCAGCTCTGGCTTTCCTCATTGCTTAATGTATTCGCGAAGGACAAATTTTGCGGCGCTGCAGGTTCCAAGCTGGTTTATCCCGACGGAAGACTTCAGGAGGCGGGCGGTATCATCTGGCGGGACGCAAGGGGTTGGAACTACGGAAAGTTCGGCGACCCGGAGGCCTATGAGTTCAATTATGTGCGGGAAGTGGATTACTGTTCAGGAGCTGCCCTTATGGTGAGACGGGAGCTTTTCGAACAATTAGGGGGCTTCGACCTCAGGTTTGCCCCGGCTTATTGGGAGGATACAGACCTCTGTTTTTCCATCAGGAAACTCGGTTACAAGGTACTCTATCAGCCGGCCTCTGTAGTTGTGCATTTTGAGGGGATATCGGCAGGAACCAGCACTGCATCAGGCATGAAGAAGCATCAGGACCTCAATGCGCCGAAGTTTATCGGGAAATGGTCGGATGAACTTTCACGGCAGTGCGAGCACGACCCCGCAAATGTCTTTTTAGCGCGCGACCGCAATAAAGGCGAGAGAATCCTCGTCATAGACCATTACGTGCCGACCTATGACAAGGATGCAGGCTCATTCTTCATGTACAGTCTCCTGCGGGCATTTGTCTCCTTCGGGTACCGTGTTGTTTTCTGGCCTGAGAACCTCTTTAGGATGGAACCTTACACGAGCGAATTGCAGCAGATGGGAATAGAAGTTATTTATGGCGCCAACAATTTTTCGGACTACATGAAGAAGCACGGTAAACATTTTGATTGCGCTTTTATTACGCGGACACACATAGCGATACATTTTGTGGATATCGTAAGGAAGTATATTTCAAAAGTAATATACCATTCGCCGGATTTCGAGTATCTTCGCGAGAAGAGGAGATTTAAACTGGAGGGTGGCCCGGAAGATGAACTCCTTAAAATTAAAGAGCGCGAATTTTATCTATTCAACCAAAGCGATGCCATAACAACCGTCAGCCCTGAAGATGCTGAACTCATACATAAAGAGATGCCCGATAAGGAAATAAGAGTAATTCATCATCCTATCAATAAGATTACTCATATGGTCAACCCTTTTGAGGAAAGGCGTGATTTGCTTTTTGTCGGAAGTTCTCATCCGCCTAATACAGATGCAGTTTTGTTTTATACAAATGATATTATGCCGCTTCTGCTTGAGAAATTGCCCGGAGTAAAGCTCTATGTTGTCGGCGGGAATCCGGACAAGAAATTAAGGGAGCTTGATCCGGAACATATTATACTCACTGGTTTTGTAACAGAGCTGTTACCGTACTTTGAACAATGCAAAATCTATCTTGCGCCCCTTAGGTATGGCGCCGGTGTCAAGGGCAAGATCATCGATGCGATGAGCTACGGCCTTCCCATTGTCACTACTCCGATCGGCGCCGAAGGGCTTGGCGTTTCTGACGGAGAACATATGCTGATCGCAAACAGTAAAGATGCTATTGTCCAATCTGTTTTGAAATTGTATTCTGACAGAGTATTGTGGGATAATGTGAGTTATAATTCAAAGGTATTTATTGAGCGGCATTTTTCTCAAGAGGCCTTCAGGGAGAAGGTGAAAGATGTCATGGACCATTCTTTAGCAAACAATATATCTGACCGAGGAGGGCACTGTAATGGCGAGTAAGTTTAGTACGGTTTTGATTTTAGGTGTAGTTTTGGTATTTTTTGCAGGTTGCAGTTCAAATCAGAAACCTTTGATGCTTAAGAAATTTGGTCCTACGGAAACAAGGGCAGGCCAGATATTCAATTTACAGCCAGGTGGTGTGAGTGCTTTTTGGGCTGAGACAGAAAACGTGACCCCGAACACCGTTATGGTTCTCAATGGTGTTTCATTGGCAAGCGCGCCCTCTCCTGATGGGAAAGGCATTACTGCTGCAGTTCCTAAAAATTTATATGAGACGCCCGGAGAATATCCCCTTTTATTACTTGATACGAAAACCAACCAAAAATCCAACGAGCTAAAGTTTACAGTTAAGCCGTAAGGTGAAAGGTGCCTGATAATTTTTGGCGAGGAATCGCTGTCATCGTTGTTTTAGCCCTATTGTCGGTTGCATGGTTCGCAGTTTTTCCATATCGGACCTTCATGGGTGATGACTTAGCTTTAGTTACCGGCGGTTTCGGGGATTATACAAGTTCGTTTATTAAGCCACTGACTTTGATAATAGCCAACAAATATCGACCAGTTTTTATGTCCCTGTTCCACTGGGAGACACTGAGATTCGGTAAGGATTTTCGATTTTATGTATATTTTAATATTTTGATGCAATTTCTTGATGCGTGTCTTGTCGCTTTCATTTGCTGGCGTCTGTCTCGCAAACAGTTGTTTGTGGCCCTTTCCTGCGGTGTAATGTTTATAGTATCTCGCTTTTCCTATTATAATGTGCTGCTGGCAATAGGGGGCCCTTTAGAAGGAATAGGGCTTCTCTTATTTCTTATGTTAATAGTTATGACCCTGCTTGCCTATGAAAAAAAGAAACCTTATTATTTTGCCTGGTCTTTGTTGTTTTATTTCCTGGTGATTTTTACTCACGAGCGTTTTTTGGTTGTCGGAGCATTCTTGACCCTTGCCATTTTTATGGCGCCGATCAAATTTAAACGTGTCTTCCATAGATACATTTTATGTTCAATTCCTCTGTTAATTTTAATATTCAATTATGCCTTGAAATCTGTTGTCTTCAAAGCGCGTTTTTTTGAGGGTACAGGTGGAAATGCTATTGCCCTCGACTATCATCAGTTTGCCTTGTTCTTCCGCGCAGGTCTCCTGAACCTTGTTGGGTTTAATGACGGCCCAAACTATTTAAGCGGCTTGAATGTATTGGAAGCGGGCATCCCTGGAATAGCCCTCGGCTGTTTTCTGACACTCTCGTTATTGGCTCTGGCACTGACTTATTTTCGCTATCCCTCCGGAGGTAGCGATACATTTCAATTATCGGACCGAAAGCTTTTTTTTCTTTTTGTAACATTACTTGTGCCTTTGTTGGCAGCGGCGTCAATTACTGTACGGCAGGAATACCGCTGGCTCCATGCTCCATATGCAGTGGTTATATTTGCTGTGGCATATCTGGCAGGAAGAACATCTGCGCCTAAGTGGCTTAGCTCACTTATTATCATATCTATTGTCATATCAGCCGTTAGTGTTGATACTTTTTATAGAAGATATCTTAATAATGTCTCTTTTATTGACGTCCTGAGAGTTGCCGACTCGGCAAGAGCCAATATCATTGATAAACATAGCTCGGACATTCAGCAAAAAGAGATCTTCCTGTTAGGATGTGGCGGAAATGTTAAATCTTTTTATTTCCAAGGTAATACGTTCTTTAGATTCTATACTGGCAATCAGGAAATGAGTGTGCATTATGTGGATAATTTGACGGACATTAAACCTTACAGGAAAGATATAAATTCTTTGCTGATATTTGCGCTCGATCCTGTTTCCCGGGAAGTGAAAGACATCTCCTCAACAGCAAGAGCTATTTTGGCAACATCTTCTGAATTCTCTGATGTGCCGAGTTTTGATTTTCTTGAGAGTTATGGCAAAGGGAGAATCAACAGTTTCCAAAAAGTTTCATCACCGACCGGCTCGGGTGTTCTGACAATGTATTGGCCGAGCGCAGTAGGTACGGAGAAGACACTGACGGTCATAGCCGGATTCAGCTATACGTATGACAATGTGCCTATTAAGCAAAAAGATTTTTTAACTTTTATCGCAGGAATTCCCTTTGACACGAGCGACGGCGCGCTGGCATATGTTGATGTCACGACAAAGGATGGTGAACGGAGGCGGATATTTAAGGCTGAATTATCGCCTGCCACGAAGACCGGCATAATATGGAAGACCTTCCAAATCCCATGTAAAGAATATGCGGGACAGGAAGTCTCAATTGCTTTTGGCGCCGAAGTGACAGGCTCTCCTCTTGCCGCCTGGGTTGCCTTTGGCTCTCCTCGCCTGCTCTCTCATAAGTGAAAAAACTCGCGTCTAAAAGTATGCATAAAATATTATCATGTCAATGCATGCAAGGATATACAAAACATTAAATCCGGCAAGTCTGCGGCTGAAAGACTGAGGGATGAAATCGAGATGGAAATTAACAAATTTCAAACCCTTGCTGATTTCTCAGCATACCTGACTGCGGTGCTGCCCAGGCGGTATTCTGTGGAAATGTTGATGGGCGCCGAGCACAAGCATGATTCAAGCTGGAATCTGATAGGTTTTTGCAGACCGTGTGAGAAAGCATCCCGGTTCCTCGTCGATTGGCAGTATTCCGACAAGACAATCCCAAACTTCAGGGAAAGGTGTGTATGCGAACATTGCGGCCTCAATAACAGGCAAAGGTTTATGCTGTCTTATCTCGCAGACTGCCTGAAACACGATTCCAACGTTTCGGACATTTTCGCATATGAACAAGTGACTGCGTTTTACCGCTTCTTGACGACAAAGCTTCAAGATATCAACGTCGTCGGCAGCGAATATCTTGGGTTCGACAAAATAGGCGGTGATGTGTTCGATGGCATCAGGCATGAGGATGCCGTTGATCTGAGCTTTGTCGATCATTCGTTTGATTTCATCGTCTCCAACGATGTGTTTGAACATGTCCCCGACATTTTAAAGGCTTTCGCGGAGGCCTTCCGCGTGCTAAAACCACAAGGAAAGCTCTTATTTACGATTCCGTTTTACTACAATAGCGAGGTGACCCAACAAAGAGCGAAATTTAATACCGGCAAGCTGGAATGCCTGTTGCCGGAGCAATATCACGGCAACCCCGTCTCGGAAAAGGGGTCCCTGGTGTTTTATGACTTTGGATGGGATATTCTGGAGACCTGCAAGGCAGCGGGCTTCAATGACGCATATTTGTTGTCATATTACAGCCTCTTCTACGGGCATATTGGCGGCCTTCAGATGATGTTCGTTGCTGAGAAATAGGTATTATTTAAGGATAGATAAAATATGAAAGAAGACAAATCTACGGCTGACAAACTGAGGGAAGAAATCGAGCTTTTTGCCAAGATGGCGAATGTGCACGATTTGCCGGCTATTTTCCATTATTGGTCTGAGACCTATTTGCGACCCAAAATACAGTCGTTAGGCTTTGATAATATAGATGACATTTATGTTAAATATATTAAGAAAACATACTTAAGTCGAGACAAGCAAGAATGCAGGATATTAAGTGTCGGGGCTGGAAACTGTGATTCTGAAATAAATCTCGCGCAATTGCTGGAAAAGAATGATATAAGCAATTTTAAGTTTACCTGTCTTGATATTAATCCAAATATGTTGGGGAGAGGAAGTGACCTTGCCGTTAAGGCAGGGTTAATAGACAAATTTGTTTTTTTGGAAACAGATATAAACAGTTGGGTAATCGACAATACGTATGATGATATAATAGCTATTCATAGCTTGCATCATTTCGTTGAACTTGAGGTCTTGTTTTCTAAGATTAAGGAAGCCTTACACCCTGATGGTTTTTTTATGGCACATGACATGATAGGGAGAAACGGCCATATGTGTTGGCCTGAGACTCTGGAATATGTTAATGCATTCTGGTCCTTACTCGATGATAGCCATAAATATAACAACCAGCTAAAGAGATTTGAACCCTCATACGTTAATTGGGATTGTTCAAAGGAAGGGTTTGAAGGAATTAGAAGTCAGGATATTCTGCCATTGCTCATTAATATCTTTGGCTTTGATTTATTTCTGGCATTCAATGGCTTTATGTCAGTTTTCACTGATCGCTCCTTTGGGCATAATTTTGATCAGAACAACCAATGGGACAAAACATTCATCGATTTTGTCGCAAAATTAGACGATTACTATATAGAAAACGGAAAAATAAAGCCGACACAAATGGTTGCCGTAATGACGAAACAGCGGGGAGAAGCAATACGAACATATAAACATCTGACTCCGGAATTTTGCCTTAGATTGCCTGATGGGATTGAGGCCGCCAGGCTGCCGGGGAAAACAATAAGTGAACGCCTTGGCGGAATTATCAGAAGAGTTTTCACAAAAATATAAACAGTATAATATGAATATCTTAATCATCAAATTCGGCGCTCTCGGCGACGTTATAAGAACATCGTATATACTGCCGGGCCTTTTTAAGAAATGCGATAATCCCAAGATTTATTGGATTACTGCTCCGGAATCATTCGACCTTCTTAGATTCAATCCATATATCTACACCATAATGACTCCAAATTTCAACATGCATCACCTGAAGGGCATTCTCTTCGATCTGGTCATCTCTCTCGATGACGAGCGCGAAGTTTTGAAGACAATCGAATCAATTGATTATAAGGAACTGTTCGGCGCATATCTTTCAGATAATCAACCGGCATACACCGGGAGCGCTTCTGCGTGGTTCAATATGGGCCTGATTTCGCGCTTCGGCAAAGCAACAGCTGACAAGCTGAAAAAGGAAAATACGCGTGAACATAATGAAATATTGGCCGAGATGTTAGGTATCGAGATTAACGGACCCATCTTCTTTAATTCCCCCCTAATTGAAAAAAGGATGTCCAAGCGTTTTAATGATGCATACTTCAATATTGGAATCAACAGCAGCGCAGGGGCGAGATGGGTATCCAAACAATTATCTATGTATGAAACCATCACGTTAATCGAAAAGCTGCTCTCTCTTAAAGCAGCCGGCAAGCAAACGTGTATCTATCTTCTGGGCGGCGAGGAGGAGCAGGAAAGGCATGCGGCAATAAAGAAGGCTATTGCTTCTGAGAGGCTGATCGATAGCGGCACGGACAACTCACTGCTCGAATTTGCCGCTATTATCAAACACTGTGATTATGTAATAACTACTGACAGCCTGGCACTCCACCTTGCAATATCGCAAAAAGTCAGAAATCTAAGCTTTTTTGCTCCAACATCTTCTGAAGAAATAGGCACGTTCGGGACCGGAGTTAAAATAGCTTCTCTTTCCGACGATTATTGCAGTTACAGAACCGATGCTGATAACTCCACAATTACGGCGACCAGATTGTTTGATAAAATGACAGAGCATTTACGCGCTCACTCCGTTACGGCAATATGGGAAGCGAAAGAAAAAAAGAACTGAAGTCTCAACTGATGTTATAAGGAGGGAATGCGGTTAATATGAAAAATAAAATGAAGTGGTGTGTGTTATCTTTTTTCTTTATGTTGACGTTCAGGGCGGAGGTCTCGGCTTTGACCCTTCCCGAGACCCTGGAGTATGACCTCACTATTGCGGACATAAAGATCGGCAGCCTGTCGCTTGAAGCAACGGACAAAGGCTCGTATATTCAGCTTGTGTCGAAGGGAAGCGCTGCCGGGTGGGTCTCGCTGTTTTATAATGTGGATGACAACGCGGTAAGTCTTTTGGCAAAAAGGCAGATGAAGGAGCTTCCAAAAAGTTTTGAATTCCTGCCGTACTCTGCCAAGGTCAGCATCAATGAGGGGTCGAACAGGGCCCGGAAAGAGTTTGCCTTTAACTATGCTAAAAAGGTCGTGACCTATTCGGACCTTCTTAATCATGAGACGGGGAATTTTGTCCTTAAGGACATCACCTTTGATGCCCTTTCGGCTCTCTACTACTTAAGATACGTCCCTTTGAATCTGGGAACGTCAGTCTCTGTGAAGATCTTCAACAATAAACTGGTATACAAGGTGCAACTGCATATACTGAGACGGGAAACGCTGAGGACTGCCTTCGGAGCAGTGAATACATTGGTGATACGCACGAACATGGATTGTGTAGGAGACGGAATTATCTATTATCCAGGGGACATTACCCTGTGGCTGACCGACGACGACAGAAAAATCCCGGTCATGATCGAAAAGAGACTCCAGGCCCTGATTGAAGGGAAATTGCCGACCTTTATCAAGAATAATATGCCGGATTTTCTTCAGAAAAAACTGTCCGCCGGCGCCATAAGGATGGTCCTCGTCAAGAAGTGAGTCGGAAAACTGCGGGTTAGCTATTACCTCAGAACTCAATGTATAATTTATAAATATGGAAAAGAAGCCTTTGGCACCGAATGGCAAAAATATTGGAATTGCCCTCGAGCTTCTCGAACTCTCATTAATTCTGAAAAAAGCCGTTAAAAAAGCCGCGAAGAAAAGATAATGTCTATTATCGATGCATTCGTGAAAACCATCTCCAGCAACGTCGGGAACCCAGAAAAATCAAGGAACTGGATTCCGGGTCAAGCCCGGAATGACGACAAAAAATGTAAAGAACTGTTAGGGACAGGACACTAGTTTTCGTACCTTAAAAAATATGTTTACTGTGGTATAATGACCTTATGAGTACAGCAATATTTGACACCCTCCAATACGCAAAACGTCTGAAAGAAGCGGGCGTCCCTGAAAAACAGGCGGAAGTGCAAGCCGAGGCACTCCGGGAAATAGAGCAGTCGCGTCTTGATGAGCTTGCCACAAAACAGGATCTCAAAGTGACAAAACAGGAACTCAAACAGGAAATAGCTTTGCTGCGAGAAGAACTCAAGGGGGAGATTAAGCTCCTGAAATGGATGATGGGCGCTGTTCTCGCCGGCATTGTCTCTCTCGTCTTAAAAACTTTTTTTGCTTAAGCCCGTTCCTCTATCCCTCTAAGGCATAATGAAAATTTTATTTGTCAGCCTGTTCCTCCCGCAGAAAAAGTCGTACCACGCAGGCGGCAGGTATGTCTTTGAGATAATCAAAAACCTCTCGAAAAAACACGAAATCCATCTTGCCGCGAGGCTGCAGGAAAACGAGTTCTCTGCCCTGGAAGAGCTCAGGCCGCTCTGCAAGGAGATATATCCGTACACATACAGGACTGCAGGCAGAAGAGGTCCTTTCGATATCGCCAGGCTTATCTTCAATTACATAGGGTTCAGCCGTTACGCGAACAGGCTCGCCCGAAACGGATTTTACGACCTTGTACAGGTAGAGTGGGTTGAAGCCGGCATGATGATGAAGAAGGGTCAAACACCAATGGTCCTCGATGCACATGATGTAATTACTAAACCGTCAGAGCGGATGATGAGACAGGCGACCGGGATGAGGCACTTTTTGATGTCTGTCAGGTATCGTATTGTGAAGTCTTTTGAGCGCCGGATCGTTAGGAAGTTTGACACGGTGATCACCCTTTCACAGTATGACAGTGATTACCTTCATTTAATGGACCCGCGACTTAACGTCAAGGTGGTCCCCATCCCTGCCGGCCTCGACATAACCGACAGGGAGTTTGCGAAGGAGAAGAACACACTTCTTTTTCTGGCCTCTTACAAATACCGGAAGGTGAATGTTGATGCTGCCCTGCACTTTTATAAAAAGATATTTCCGTTGGTCCGCAAGGTCATTCCCGAAGCGAAATTTATTATAGCCGGATACGGCCCTCCTGAAGAGCTTGCATCTGTTCAGGAGAAGGACCCTGGAGTTCTTGTCCCAGGGTTTGTTGATGATATAGATGAATGCTACAAGAAGGCATCAGTTTTTGTTGCGCCTGTCCTTTTGGGCGGCGGCATCATTGTAAAGATACTGGATGCTCTGGCAGCAGGAACGCCTGTCGTCACAACTTCATTCGGCAATGAAGGCATTGGGGCAGTTCCGGGGAGAGACCTGCTTGTTGCAGATGACGCGGAGGGGTTTGCTTCAGCTGTCCTCAGGATTTTAGGAGAAGATAAGCTGGCTGAGAAACTTTCAGTTAATGGCCGTGAATTCGTCAAAAAGCATTACAGCCTTGATGCGGTGATGAGAGGCATGGAATCAGTTTATCAGGAACTTGTTAAGCATTGATAGGTGATTGGCTCAGAAGCAGTGTCGTGATCTGTCACTCCGGTGCTTTGATTTCTTTGGGGCATCAGTGCAATAATATAGTGCTTATGAAATTCAGGGCAATTGTCATGCCTATGGCCGATTGCCGGGAAGTTGAGGAGACGATGAAAAAAAGAAAGTATGATGCCCAGGGTTTTACACTTATTGAGATACTGATTGTAGTCATGATTATAGGCCTTATCGCTTCTCTTGTGGCGCCCAATCTTATGGGCAAATTCGAGAGGTCCAAGGAGGAATTGGGTAAGGCGCAGGTTGAGATGCTTTCCTCCGGCGTCCAGTCTTTTATGCTCGATGAGAGCAGGTGTCCGAACGACTTGTCGGAACTGGTCAAACCCAGCGACGCAAATGATACAAAATGGAGAGGCCCTTACCTTTCAAAGCAGGAAGTCCCCAAGGACGCATGGGGCAGAGATTACCAGTATAAATGTCCGGGCGAGCATGGGCCCTTTGACCTCTATTCCCTTGGCCCTAACGGGAAGATCGATGCCCAGATCTTGAAGAATTGGTAGCATGCTTCTTGGCGAGATCCTTACATCACGCTTTGGCGTAAAGCAGGAGGATGTAGAGAGGGCGCTTACAGTGCAGAAGCAGGTCGGCGGCTACCTCGGGCAGATTCTCATCCAGCAGGGCATAATTACTGAAACACATCTTGTAGAGGCCTTGTCCGAGCAGTTGGCCATCCCTGTTTTCGACATGGAAAATTACGAGGCGGACCGTGAAGGTGTAATTATCCCCCTTTCACAGGAAGTGGACCTCGATTTTATTGTGAGGAACCATTTTGTCCCTGTGCAGTTCGACAGGAAAAAAGGCGTTATCACGTTTGTCACCGACGATCCCCTGAATAATGCCGTTGAAGAGTATTTAATCAAAAGCACTCCTTATTCCATCGTTACCCTCCTTGCCGGCGAACGGGATGTCAGGGAATTATCCAGAACATATGTAGGGGGCAGGGACGACAATTTCGTCTCCCTTCATGTAGAGGACACTCCTGAGCGGCTGAAGGAGCTGGCGTTTGAAGCCCCTGTAATCAAGTATCTTAACAACATTGTGAGCAGGGCTGTGGAACTGCGGTCTACGGATATTCATATAGAGCCGGTGGGGGAAAAGTACCGTGTACGGTTCAGGATCGACGGAATACTGCATGAGATCGAGTCTCTGGAAGAGGCTTTTTATCTTGCCGTTGTATCGAGGATAAAGCTCCTTTCAAACCTGGACATCGCAGAGAAGCGATTGCCCCAGGACGGGAAGTTCAGCACCAAGATAGCATCCATTTTCCTCGACATCCGCGTGTCCACCATCCCCATGGTGAAAAACGAGAGCGTTGTAATGAGACTCCTCTACCGGGAGCGGCTTACTTTCGATATCATGCAGCTTGGTATGGAATCGGACCATGCGAAGACCATCATAGATCTTATAGCAAAGCCATACGGTATTCTACTGGTGACCGGCCCTACCGGTTCCGGAAAGACCACCTCGCTTTATTCAATGCTTACACGCCTGAACAATACGGACAGGAAGATCATAACAGTGGAAGACCCGGTGGAGTACAATATCGAGGGAATAAACCAGATCCAGGTGAAAACAGATATAGGTTTGACCTTCGCCTCCGCCCTCCGCTCTATCCTCAGGCACGATCCCGATGTAATTATGGTGGGTGAAATCAGGGACAGGGAGACAGCGGAAATTTCCATACACTCCTATCTCACAGGACACCTCGTTCTTTCCACTCTGCATACCAATGATTCTCCAAGCAGCCTTTTCAGGCTTATGGAAATGGGGCTGGAAGATTATCTGCTGAACGCCTCTGTTATCGGGGTGATAGCGCAGCGCATCATAAGAAAAAATTGTCCGCGGTGCACTGATATTTGCCATGTGCCCGAGGAGGTAGTGAGTGAGTTTGACCTCCGGACCCTCTATGGAGAGTTCAAACACCTGGTGGGCGGCGAAATGGTTTTCAAAAAGGGCAAGGGATGTACCGCCTGCGCCGGAACAGGGTACAAGGGGAGGATGTCCATATTCGAGTGTTTTGAGTATACGGATGATCTCAAGGAGACATTCCTGAAGGGACGCTCCCTCGAAGCGCTGCGAACTGCTCTGAGGGAAAGACACTCTTTCCGGACACTCCGTGAGGACGGCATGCTGAAGGTGATGAAGGGCCTTACTACCATAGAAGAGATATTGAGGGTGAGCTGATGGATTTCAAGTACAGGTGCCTCGACCCTGCCGGAAGAGTTATTGAAGGGAACATAACAGCCGGGGGTTCTTCCGAGGCGCTCTCTCTTCTGAAACAGCGGGCTCTGACAGTAGTGGAAATAAATGAGGCGGTTGCAAGCGTCGTAAAAAAACACGCTTTCAGGAAAAAGGTCAAGGACGCAGACCTTTACAACGTGTTCCGCGAGCTGAGCATACTCCTCAAATCCGGGATAAAAATAGACAGGGCGCTTGAAATCGTCATCAATTCCAGTTCATCTTTGCAAATGAGGGAAACCCTCTCCGTTATCCTGAAGGACATCAAGGCTGGAAAGACTATAGCGAAGGCCTTTTCAGATACCGGCCGTTTCAACCTTCTGACATCTACCATGATCCATGCGGGAGAGAGCGTGGGTGATGTACGGTCGTCCTTCGAGAACATAGCCGAATACCAGCGGTTCCAGAGCCAGTTAAAGGGAGAAATAAAGAACGCCCTCGCATACCCGTCTTTCCTGATCGGCGCGAGCATGATTGTCATTTTTGTCATCTTCAAGTTCATTATGCCCCGGTTCTTCAGCATTTTCGGGAAAAACACCGCATCGCTCCCTGTCACGGCGAAGATACTCTATTCCATCGGCAATTTTCTCAGCATAACGAATTTTTATTTTATCCTCTTTGCTGTTGCCCTGGTTTTCGTTATGCTGAAGGTGGTGAATACAAAAAATGTCCTTTCAAAGGCATATTCATACCTCATTTATCTTCCCCTCTTCGGCAGCCTGATCCTCTCTCTCGAATTGTCGCGGTTTTCCTATTCCATGTACTCCATGCTCAACAGCGGCATAGCGTTCATTGACGCCCTGCGCTTGTCCACAGGGGTCATTATGGATAAAAAGGTGCGGGAATCCATTGAGCCTACTATCGATCAGATAAAAGAGGGGAAAGGCATAGCAGATGTCTTTTCGCATATATATATCCTGCCGGAGATCGTGCCTAACATGCTCCGGGTGGGAGAGGAGAGCGGCAATCTCAGGGACATATTTTTGGAAATCCACCGCATTTTCGACGAGCGCTTCAGAAACACGACCAAAAGAGTGCTTGCCCTGGTGGAACCTATTGTCATTACCGTCACCGGCATCATCGTGGGTTTTATCGTCGTCTCCCTGATCCTGACAGTGATGAGTGCGAGTGACATAAAATTATGAAGGTGCGAAGTTGTGAAGGTGTGAAGTTGAGCAAAAGCCTGTTTCCGGCCTCTGTCCCTTCTCACCTTCACACCCTCTCACCTTCACACCTTCGGTCTTCGGGTTTCACCCTCATAGAACTGCTCATCGTCATCACCATTATAGGGATGATGTTTTCAGTGAGCGTCCCGATCTCTTATTCCATCTACCAGCGCTACCAGGCATCCCTTAAAGCGGAAAAAGTCCTGACACTTGTTTCCTCAATGAGGCTGGACGCTTTTTTGCACGGGCGGGACCAACTCATCGAGTCGAAAGAGGGCAGGATGCTTGTTAACGGCATTGATTCGGGCGGATTTGAAGACCTCTTCATCCAGATTGACAGCCCCATCATATTTTACAGATCGGGTACTACTTCCGGGGGGGAGATCAAGGTCTATGCAGATAAAAATACCTTTCTCATAGAGATACAGTCCCCTCTGGGAGAACTTACCCTGAAATCGGCATGAGAAAGATAGAAGTTGAGAAGTTGAGAAGGTGTGAAGGTGAGAGTAAAGCCGAAGGTGCGAAGATTTGCACACCTTCGCACCTTCGCACCTTCTCAAGTTCAGGTTTTTTGATCCTTGAGGTCATGATCGCGAGTCTGATACTGACTGCCGGAGTCGCAGCGACCATGTATCTTTTCAGGCTGGGGTTCCAGTTTCTTGAGCGTGCGAATGATTCCAACCTTCTTTCTTCCAAACTGCCCCAGGTCATCAACTACATTAAGGTCCTCGATATGGATGCGAAGCAAGGGACGGAAGATATGGGCGATAACGTTACAATGCATTGGGACGCCGGCCTCATCGATACTGTACGACCCTTCCGCGACACTTCTGACGAAAAGGTGACGTCTGCTTTTAACCTGTATCTTTATAAAGTGAAAATACGGCTTGACTACAAAACGCTGAGCCGGGGATATCAGATGAATGTATTCAGGAGTTCCAAAGTTGCTACGAATCTTTTGCCGGAATAATTCTAAAGGATATACATTTATTGAGGTGCTGGTGGCCAGGGACTCAGGCAATACCGGGGTCTGATGGAAAAGGGAGTTAATTTCTGGGACAAGGCGAAATACCTGTGGCTCGACAGCAGCTTCGGGTCCGTGGTCGATTATTACGTATATAAGCAAAATGCAGGCTGGTTCCCTTATTTTTACAGCGACGGCGAAAGGATTTCCTATGTCTCTCTTTCCCCCCTCGCAGGAGACCTCCCGGTTATCGCCTGGATTGTGAAGGAGAAAAGAGATAACGGGCTGTATGCTGTGGTATATTATGAACTACCCGTCTATACGAAGACTTGCAGGGAATTAGACTGGGATTACATCAGCGGCAATTATAAAAAAGGCAGCTCACTGCAACTGCTGGACGGCGTGACGGACATTAATATGGAATTCTATGGTTTTGACTCTTTAAAACGGACTGCAAGGTGGTCGCAGGATTTTGACGGGAGCACAAGAAAGTCGCTGCCGTCGACAGTCAAGCTGACCTATGTGTCGGACGGCAAAAAACAGACATTGCTGTTCTGCATCAACACAAATTCTACGATGAAAGCCGATTATTATGAGAACAACTAAAGGGTCGGGAGGCTCGGCCACAATCCTCGCGTTGATGATAACCGGGGTTATTATAACTGTTGGGATTGGTTTCAACTGGATTGTGAAAGAGCATCTCAAGGCCGCTGATGGGATGAAACGGAAATCCGAGGCCATGGTGAAGGCAGTCTCCGCGTATAACACCCTTATTTACAGTATCCTTGCAGGCAAGGCTGGGGGGGGTGAGATTGTTTTTAGTACGCCGGAGGACCTTCTGGGGGTGAAAAGCGTTCCCCTGAATAATGATGGAGTTGCTGTCGGTGACGATGTTGAAATAAAGGTGCAGGACAGCAATGGCATGATTCCACTTGACGGTTTTAACCTTGCAGTTTTCCAAAGGTTATTGCGCAATGCAGGCAGCGGCGAGGGTCAAAGCGCGATAATCATTGACAGCCTGCTTGACTGGGTAAACAAGGGCAGCCTCTCACGCATCAACGGTGCGAAGGACGCATATTACAAGGCGGAGGGGAAGCCATATACTGCCCGGAATTACTCTATGCAGTATAAGGAGGAATTCTCCTTTGTGAGGGGAATGGACAGGGACCTTTACAAAAAAATAGCTCGCTATGTGACTTTGCTTCCCAGTGCGGGATTTAATCCCAATACGGCTTCCATTGAAGTGCTGATGGCTTATCTGAACATCAGCAGGGACTCTGCCCAAACACTGAAGACGTTCATGACCGCAACGCCCGTTAAATCCAATGCCACCCTTATGAAGATTGTGCAAAGTGCAATCGGAGGAGGAGGCGAAGGAAACGATTTTTCCCCTTCCCCGTTCATGGAAATAACAATAAATGTGGGCAAGCCCGAACCTGTGTATTCGATAAAGGCCGGAATCAACACAATATGGAACCCCACGTATCCATACTCGGTAATCTATTGGGAGAAGGGATAAAAACAGGTCATAGGTAATGGGTTATAGGTGATGGGGAAGGAAGGGTTTAGAGATTTGCAGGTATGGAGGAAAGCCAAAGATTTGGCTATTTATATTTACAAAGTAACTAACAAGGGCGATATTTGTAAGGATTTTGGTTTAAGAGATCAGGTTCGTCGTGCCGCGATATCTGTAGCAAGCAATATAGCTGAAGGTGACGAAAGAGACACTAATAGAGAGTCGGTTCGATTTCTATATATAGCAAAAGGTTCTCTTGCTGAACTATTAACGCAAATTATAATATCAAGAGAAATTGATTATATTGCAGATGAAGAGTTTAAATATGTTGTTAGTGAAAGCGAAGCTATTGGAAAAATGTTGGGAAAACTAATAAAAGTTCGTTCAAAAGCCTATAACCTATAACCCATGACCTATGACCCATAATATGTTTATCGGCTATTGGCATAAAGGGGGGTTGGACATTTACCGGCTCGCTGAAGGCAAGATAACTATGTTTGCTTCCGGAGAGATCGATACGCTTGAGCCTGTCAAATCATTCGGCAAAATCGTTTTGATTGTGGGCAGTGACCTTCTGCTTCACACAAGGAAAAAGTTTCCGCCTGCATCGTCTGATGATTTGAAGAAAGCCGTAGCCCTGGAAATCGGCGAAATTTTCCCCATAAAGAGCCCCTCCTTTTTTCTTACAGTTTTTGAGAGGACTGAATCCTATACCCTTGCCGATATATGGGCGTGGGACAGCTCCGGATATGACAACCTGAAGCGAGTGTTCCCCTTTACCCATGCGCTGCCGGAAGACATGGCCTTCATATCTGAGGAGACGGAAATCAGCGCTGTGACCGGTACAGAGGGGTCCCGGTTGTTGGCCCACTCAAGAAATGGATTTTTAGGCGGGTCTTCATTCAGGGGCCGGGTCAACCGGGGCCACATAGAGATGCTTCTCAAAACTATCAGCAGGCATGCAGGAGAGTTCAACAGGGTGAACCTATACGGAGGGCCGGATGCTGTTGCTGATATGCAAGGCCTTGGGTTCCCTGTTGTGAAAAAAGAGACCAGGGGGTATCCAGCCTGCCTTGAGAATCTGGGCAAACTGGACCTTAAACAGTTCAGCGTCCGAACAGAACCGGCTATCCTGGAATACATTGATATAAGCCTGAGGGCTGTCATCTATCTCTGTGTTGCTTACGCCATATCCCTGATAGTTGCAGGCATGCACTTTGATGCTGCAAGCAATGAAGTGAAGATGAAAACTGCAAGGCTGACTTCAAGCATGTCCGCCCTGGTTTCAGGGCAGAAAAAGGATTACACTGAGGCCTCTAATGAGCTGAAAGAAAAGCTGAAAATCTGGCGCTCTCCTATTAGGGTAATGGATTTGCTGGCCAAAAATCTGCCTGACAAGAGCTCTCTGACAAGAATGCAAATGAATGACACCAATCTGGAGTTAACTGTTGCGTCGAACAACCCCCTGGAGGTGGTGAAAGCCATAGGGAGAACTGAAGGAGTCAAGACAGTTAAATTAAAAGGAGCGCTGGTGAAAACCGGTAATGCGTTTAGTCCCTTCCAGCTTACGGTGGAACTTAAATGAAAACCGAAGTTAAGAAGCTGCGAGGGTGTGAAGGTGCGGAAAAGCCCCGAAGATGTGAAGTTGAGAAGGTGAGAAGGTGCGCAACAAAAAGAGGCAGTTTTTCTTTCTTTTTCACACCTTCACACCTTCACACCTTCACACCTTCTATGTTTACAGTGGAACTGAAATGAGTAGAGATAGATTAAAGATAATAGGGTTCTATGTGCTGGCGGCGCTGATAATCGCGCGGGTTGTTATAACGCCTCTCCAGCACTCGCTGAGAGATAAAAAAGCCCTTCTTAAAGAATATGAAGATACCTATAAGATGCGCATGTTTTCTGTTGAAAAATATAAGGCGCAGGAAAATGAAAAAAACAAAGAGAGATCGCCTGTTGATGAAGCCTTCCTGAAATCGCTGTATGGCGCGGACGTCATTTACACCGCATTGCAATCGGATGTTGTTGAGAAGATTTCGGCCCTGGCTGAGAAACAGGGGCTCACCATTACGACTTTTGAATTTTCCGAACCAACGTCCCTGAAAGCCATCAGCGAAGTCCCTGTTGTAATAAGGCTGAATGGTCCACAAAAAGGAATCCTGGCCCTGCTCAGGGAGATGGAGAAGGACAACATGAAACTTGTGATAAGGCGCTTCGAGGACACGAAAAACGGACCCTACACCGCCCAGTGTTCAATGAACATATCAGCGTTCAGGCTGGAGAAATGAAAAGGCATATGATCTATGGCGCCGGAGAAAAAGTCGTCATTCCCGTGCTTAAGAGCACCTACTGTTGGTGAAGACGGGAATCCAGTTTTTTTAATATGATTGCAAGTTCTCTGGATTCCCGCCTTCGCGGGAATGACGGTTTAGGGGTATTTTGAAATGAAAAAAATTCATACAGAAAAAATAGAGCTTTTTTTAAGGAAATATGTTTTTGACATAAGCATTGCCGCCGTATTCATTTTCTTCGCCCTTGTCCTTGCGGAAAGGCCGAAGGTGGATTACCTCCGCCTTGGGTGGATGAGCGGTAGGGATATAAAGGCGCTGCCCGCGGTGTCTGAGAAAGTGAGCGTTAAACAGACGCCGGCGAAGGCCGCGCCTGTATCGAAAGACAATTCTAAAAATCCTGACCCTTCAGATTTTTACGCGGATGAATTCCGGATCCAGGGAAAGGATGTCCGGAAACTTTGCGAGGCAATAAAAAAAGACGGCTATAAACTCGGCGCGATCAACGCTGCCGGAAACACCATGAGCCGGGACTCACAGAAAATATCACCCTCCCCTCTGTCCCCTCCCCTCAAGGGAGGGGAATCTGCCAAATCCCCTCGCCCCTTGGGGGAGAGGGTTAGGGAGAGGGTTAGGGAGAGGGTTAGGGAGAGGGGTATTTTAGAGACAAATAATATCCAATGGCTCAATGGAGTGCTGCAGGTTGGTGATTTGTTCGATAAGGTGGCCGAAGAGAAACCTGACCTTGTCCTGACAGGCGAGATAAGAAAGCTGAAGGAGCAAACAGAAGACAAGAGGAAGACGCTGTTCAGGGATCTCAAAGGAGATGAACAGAAGGCAATAACAAGGCTGAACAGATTGATATTGGAATTGGCCTATCCGAAGGAAGCTCCGAAGAGCCGGGACCTGGAAGTCAGGAATATTTTCGAGCCCGAAGGCAGCTACGAAAAACCCCCTGAGTTGATAATCATTCCCGAAAACCCATATAATCTCATTGCTGTTCTGCAAGGAAAGAAAAAACTGGCGATATTACGGGACTATACGGGCAGGATGGTTTCCTTAAAGATTGGAGACAAGATGGTTGACGGCGCTATTGTGAGCAGCATCGACAGGCTGAGCGTTACCGCAAAAAAAGGAAAAAAGAAAAAGGAATACAGGATATTCGAGGTAAAGAAAAAGAAAGGTAAATAGAGTCTGTTCATAAAAAAAAGTCGTCATTCCCGCGAAGGCGGGAATCCAGGCTTTTCAAGATGTAGAGGTAATGGATTCCCGCATTCGCGGGAATGACAAAAAATTGAATTTATAACCAGACTCTAAACAGGTAATAGGTGATGGGTGAAATGAAACAATTGTTCAGACTGATAGCGAGCTTGTCGATCTTAATTGTGTTTTCCGGATGTGCCTCGACAAAAGAGGCGAAGCCGGCTGCTTCTCAGGAGAGTAATCCTCCGGCTGCGGCTGCAGGGAATAAGATAAATGAAGGGAACAATACCGAGTTGCTTCAGCCCCTGCAGGAGCAGCAGATGCAGGAGCAGCTGCAGAAGCAGAAACAGAAGCAGACGGACGAAGAACTGCAGATGCCGGAAATAAAGAAATCTCTTTCGCAAAAACCGCTTCCCCCAAAAGTGGAGCGCGTGCCGATAGATCTGAAGCGTATTACGCATGTGGAGGGCAACGTTATCCTTAACGCTGAATCGATGCCCCTTTCGGACTTTGTCATCTATGCCCTCGGCGAGACCCTGAAGATCACTTTTTTCATGGACGAGACGGTAATGGCCATGAAAAATCCTGTAACGCTCAGAATGACGCAGGAAATGCCTGCGGATAAAGCCCTCGAGTTCACCGTCGGTTTTCTTGAAAAAAATAATTTGGATGTTGAAGAAAAGGGCGGGGCCCTGTATATCCTCCAGCCCAAGCCGCAGCCTGCCCCGTCTGCTCCGATGGATTTCAGGATAGGCGGGAAAGTGGAAGACAGCCCCGCAACCCTGGTGCAGTTTGTGTCCCTGAAATATTTGAGGACGCAGGACATCGGTTATATGTTGCCGGATTTATTCAAAAATGTCGGGGTGAAAAACTTCAAAGAAAACTCCTTTATGCTTACTGGATCGGCCTCGTCAATAAAAGAGGTGGTTGATTTTATTGATCTGCTGGATATTCCGACCTTCAGGGACAGAAAACTCTTTTTGACCCAGCTTACCTACTGGCAGCCTGATGAGTTCATAAAACAGATTACTACCATATTGGAGGGTGTCGGTTTTGGTGTAGCAAAGAATCCCGGTGAGCCGGGGATCAGTTTTATTCCCATCAAGTATATTAACAGTATCCTTATTGTATCTCCTGATGACACTGCGCTGAAATTCACTATGGACTGGAAAAAAAGGCTCGATAACGCTGAAGCGGCCGGGACAGAGGAGAAGGCATTCATTTTCAGTCCGCAGTATTCAAGGGCCTCGGACCTCGTGGATTCAGTAAAGAACCTTTATGGTATAACCGCTCCAGTGCGTCTAAAGGGCGGCCAGGCCGGTCCGACTGCTGCCGGCGGCCTCGGCATCGTCCCTTCTGCCGGCATCGCCGGCGCTCCTGTTGCCTCCGGCGGAGCGCCTGCCGCTGTCCCTCTTCCGACTACCGCTTCCGTATCGCCTTTGGCCTCCGCAGCAATCCCGGGGCTGAGAATTTCAGCGGATGACAGGAGAAATATTATTATCCTCATCACAACTCCATCCACCTTTAAGTCTCTTCTCGCCATTCTCCAGGAACTGGATAAGCCGCCGAAACAGGTGCTCATAGAGGCTATGATAGCAACGCTGAACCTTACAGACGATCTGAACTACGGGATTGAATGGTACCTGCAGAACAGGATGCAAAACGGCACGTACTCGGTCCAGACCCTTGGTCAGCTTGGGCTAAGCACAGCCGGCGGCATCACATTTAATTTTTTGTCCGACTCGCAGAGACTTAAGGCTGCGGTGAATGCATATGCACAGCAGAACAAGCTGAATGTTTTGTCAACTCCGAGGATCATGGTCCTGGATAACCAGTCGGCGTCAATAACCGTAGGCGCGCAAGTCCCC
>JBEKJD010000022.1:0-22500 GCA_050011415.1 Dissulfurispiraceae bacterium
TCCCCTTTTTTGATGTTCTCGACAACATCAAGACCCCACTGATACATGGAATCAGCAACCATTTTGCACTCAAGCGCTCTTGCGGCAATTCTTCCGATCACTCCCAAAAGCACCTGGGGCTGGCCGGCGTGGCCGATAGCGCCCAAGGCGTAATTAATAAGTTTTTGGGCT
Organism: Dissulfurispiraceae bacterium; assembly: GCA_050011415.1. Lineage (GTDB taxonomy): Bacteria > Nitrospirota > Thermodesulfovibrionia > Thermodesulfovibrionales > Dissulfurispiraceae > JADFXI01. The sequence continues at coordinate 172 of JBEKJD010000022.1, forward strand.
GTTGGCTGACCTGATGCATACGCAACGAGCATCCTTGCGAGCGCGCCGACTTCCATAGGCTTGTTCTTCAGTCTCGGGGCTTTGGCCCATGTATATTTCTTAGTCTCGTCATAACCGCTATATTCGGGCTCAGTCACTCCAACAGCAGGATTAAGCGGTTTTGAATCCTTGTACCAGCTGTGAGAAACATGCTCTGTTACATCCTCTGGTTTTGGTTCGTGCACCTTTGGAAAGTCTTCTGCAAAAATCGCCCCTCTGGGCAGAAGCCTCTTCTTCGGGTCAAAAGACGCATCCTCAAAAACTCCCCATGAAAGGAAATTCGCATGCCCTTTGGCAACCCCTGCATAATCCAGGTAATAAGGAGCCACAGCCAGGACATCCGTAATAAACACATTATCTATCCAGTTCTGAAGCTCTTTTACCCTGAAAAGATAATCTTTCATGTCCTCTACAGTCGGGACGTGAGTTACTCCTCCCGGAGGGCTGGTCATCGTCATAGGCATCCTTCCGCCAAAAATAGCGCTGACCTGAGCGGCCTTTGCCTGCATCTCAAGGGCCTCAAGATAGTGTGCAACAGCCAGGAGATTTATATCAGGCGGCAGTTTGTATGCAGGATGTCCCCAATATGCATTTGCAAAAGGTCCGAGCTGCTTTGATTCCACGAAAGACTTGAGTTTTTCCTGGACCTTTTTCAGAGAGGCCTCTTTCGGCTGGGCCTTAAGAGCAGATACAACATCAACGTAATCAAGCGCTGTCAGGTGATAGAACCACAGTATATGGGAATGGACGAACTGGGCGCCCTCAATTATATTTCTGATCAGTCTTCCATTAGCCGGCGGTTTCACCTTAAAGGCGTCATCCATACTCATGGAAGACGTGTGGCCATGAGATGTGGGACATACGCCGCAGATTCTCTGTGTGAGGTGCCATGCATCCCGCGGGTCCCTTCCCTGCAGAATTATTTCAAATCCTCTGAAAAGTGTGCCTGAGGTCCAGGCGTCCTTGACCTTGCCGCCTTCAATTTCGACATCCAGTTTGAGATGCCCTTCTATTCTCGTCATAGGATCAATTGTTAGTCTTGCCATTATTTTTTACCTCCCTCATCTTTACCCTTCATCCTTCCTGTTGCAGCAGACCCCATTGCATGAACTGCGATGCCTGCAACGGTCACAACTGCCGCAGCCGCGCCGATTTTGTCTGCTGTAGATTCGAGGCCGGCCATTTTGACATCCGGCAGCCTGTTGTAGAATCCGGCGAATTTGTCAGGCCATCCCGGTTCTGCGCAGCCTATGCATGGACCTCCTGCGCCAATGCACCAGCTGACCCTACTGTTATATTTTACCTTTGGACATGCCGAGTATGTCATTGGGCCCTTGCAGCCCATCTTATAAAGACAATATCCAAGGGCTTCTTCCTTCGAGCCGAACTGCTCTACAAATCTGCCTGCATCGAAATGGGCCCTGCGCTCGCAATTGTCATGAATGGGCTGCCCATAAAACATTTTCGGTCTTCCGACACTGTCGAGGTCAGGCAGTTTGCCGAGAAGCAGGTAATTAACTATGACGGCGGTGAGGAATTCCACGTTCACGGGACAGAGGTCGAGATTGACAACAGGCTTGTTGATTCCCAACTTCTTGAGAGCTTCAGTTACGCCTATTATCTGCGATGGATTCGGCGCTGCGGCAGGCACGCCTCCGGATGTTGCACAGCTTCCAACTGCAAGTATCGCCACTGCCGGGCCTGCATTTTCTTTGAGAATATCCAACATCTCTTTGCCTGAAATGGTGCCGTGTCCTTTCTTGGTAGGCACACCGCCTTCCACAACGAGAATATATCCGCCTTCCTTCTGGGAGTTGGCGAGTATTTCTTCAGCTTGTTTGCCGGCAGCAGCCATAATCGTTTCATTGTAGTCAAGACTAAGCACATCAAGGACCAGGTCGCCTGCATTTGGATATGTAGCTTTGATAAGCGCTTCCGTACACCCGGAATCCGAAGCAAAATTAATCCAGACAACAGGAGGCCTTTTTGAGGCTTTTTCTATTGCAGCAGCTATCTTTGGGACATACAACTCCGACAAACCGAGGAGAGCTGCTGTGGCACTGCAATACTTCAGGAAATCCCTTCTGCTGACACCGCGAAACTCAACCGCATCGAGAAACTGTTTGCTGATTCCATCATCGTTCTCTGCCATAATTCTTCCTCCCTTATTAATGGGTTTTCATAAAAAAGCCCGGAAATCCGAATGCTCACAGATTCATTAACACGATTTTTACGCCTGAGAATATAACAAATTGTAACATCGTGTCAAGGTCATTATATCACTTCTCGGGAAAGAAGCAAGGCTACTGTAAAAAGGCAAGCTGAAGAAAGCAGTGAAGGGCTTTTCATGAAGCCGAAAATGCCAAGGCAGCCCTGAAATTCAAGGACTTACATATTAGACTAAGTTTCGTAATGCCCTATCCCGAGGTCTCTTCTTCGGCTTCGAGGGATGCGACAATCTCGCTGAGCAGGTTTAAGGTTTCGGCAGCGGCGCCTTCGTCCACCTTCTGAATGGCGAACCCGGCATGGACAAGGACATAATCTCCCTTTTCCGCCGGTTCCGGCAAGAGCAGGAGACTTATCTCCCTCCGGGCGCCGGATACATCTACAGTGGCAATAAGGCCGTTTACGTCAACAATTCTTGAAGGTATCGCTATGCACATGACATTACCAAATTCCATTTTACCAGTTAACGGACGACCATGTCTATCAAACGAGAAAAGAATTGACACCGCTATCTTGAATCCTTCGGGAATCTGAAGTATTATTGAATTAACCTCATGAAAAAGAACCTGACTCATAAGATACTGGAAGCCCACCTGGTGGAGGGTCAGTTAATACCCGGCAAAGAGATCGCAATTAAAATCGACCACACCCTGTTGCAGGACGCAACAGGGACACTCGCCATATTAGAGTTCGAGGCATTGGGACTTGACCGGGTGAAGGTTGAGCTGGCAGCCCAATACGTAGACCATAATCTCCTGCAGACTGATAACAAGAACGCTGACGATCACAAGTTCCTTCAGACTGCGGCTGCCAGATACGGTATCCATTTCAGTAAGCCGGGCAACGGCGTTTCTCACCAGGTGCACATGGAGCGCTTCAGCGTTCCTGGTAAAACGCTTCTCGGCTCTGACAGTCATACCCCGGGGGCCGCAGGCGTCTCCATGCTGGGTATTGGCGCGGGTGGTCTGGATGTCACACTGGCAATGGCCGGCTACCCTTATTATCTCCCCTGCCCCAAAGTGCTTGGGGTCAACCTCACTGGAAAGCTTCCGGACTGGGTGAGCGCCAAGGACGTGATCCTCGAGATGCTCCGGCTGTATAACGTCAAGGGATGCGTAGGCAAGATCATTGAGTATTACGGACCGGGAGTCAAATCCCTTTCCGCCACAGACCGCGAAACCATCGGGAATATGGGCACCGAGACAGGCGCCACAACGTCCGTATTCCCGTCCGATGAGAGGACGCGGGAGTATTTGATCGCCCAGGGACGCGGGGATGTATGGGCGCCGCTTGCTGCCGATGACGGCGCCGGGTACGATGAACATGCGGAGATAAACCTCTCAAGGCTCGAACCGCTCATTGCAAAGCCTTCGTCTCCCGGAAATGTAGTTACCGTTCGCGAAGCGGCAGGCACGAAGGTGGATCAGGTTATAGTAGGAAGCAGTGTGAACTCTTCTTTCCGGGACCTCATGGTGGCGGCAAGGATGCTCGAAGGCAGACGAGTTCATCCCGAAACTAATTTTCATGTGAATCCCGGAAGCCGTCAGGTGATCGAGAACGTTGCCCAGGCAGGCGGACTTATGGCGTTCCTCTTGTCAGGTGTGCGTTTGCATGAGCCTGGCTGCCAGGGATGCATCGGCATGGGACAAGCGCCGGGGACCGGAGAGGTAAGCCTTCGTACATTTCCCCGTAATTTCCCGGGCAGGTCCGGGACCAAAGACGACAAAGTCTATCTCTGCTCTCCTGAAACGGCAACAGCAGCTGGTTTAAAAGGTGTCATCACTGACCCGCGGAACCTGGCAAAAGAGATGGCGTATCCCCGGATCGAAGACCCGGAAAAATACACTGTTGATGAGAAGTCAATTGTATTCCCGTCAGAGGAACTTATAAATACCATCGTGGTGAGAGGACCGAACATTCAGCCTTTGCCGGATATTGCGGCCCTTCCGGAAACAATAGAGGCAGAGGTAGTCCTGAGAGTGGGAGATAACATCTCGACTGACACAATCATGCCGGCAGGCAACGAGGTTCTCCCTCTTCGTTCGAATATCCGGGCGATCAGCGAGCATGTTTTCGAGCAGATCGCACCGGATTTTGCCGCAGCATGCAGATCGAAAGGCGCCGCAATTGTGGTCGGCGGCGAGAATTACGGCCAGGGGTCAAGCAGGGAGCATGCTGCGCTGGCTCCGCGTTATCTCGGCGTCCGCGCGAAGATAGTTAAAAGCTTTGCACGCATCCACAAGTCCAACCTCTGCAATTTCGGCATCCTTCCTCTTACTTTTAAAAAGCCTGAAGACTACGAAAAATTAAGCGAAGGCTCAAAAGTAGTGTTCAGGGATGTCCGCAGCCGGATTGAGAGAGGTGACATCGAGGTCCCGGTTGAGGTGGATGGATATACAGTCATCACGGTACTTGAAGTGTCCGGCCGGCAGAGAAAACATTTACTGGCCGGAGGGACTTTGAATTTTGTTAAAAATGAAATGAGGCAATAGATAATAGGCAACAGGTAGGGTCTTTTCGTCATTCCCGTGCTTAAGAGCACCTGCCTAAGGCACCTACTTCTGGTACTGTTGGTGAAAACGGGAATCCAGTTTTTTCTGGTAATTGCTTACGCTCTGGATACCCGCCTTCGCGGGTATGACGACTTTTTCCGAGACCTATGACCTGAATTATTATTGTGAGGTGACGATGGCGGATGCTGCAAATATAAAGAATATCGGACTGCGTGGTGTAACTGTAGCTGACACGAAAATCAGCGACGTTGACGGTAAAAACGGGATACTGATATACCGGGGTTACCGGATCGAGGAGCTTGCCCTGCGCTCTACGTTCGAGGAGACAGCTTATCTGCTTCTCTATGATGCGCTTCCTACCAATCTGCAATTGGAGGATTTCAAGCAAAGACTGGCTGATTCAAGGAGTGTCCCCGCTTTCATCTTCGACAGTTTCAGACAACTGCCGGTCAATACCCGGCCCATGGATTTACTCCAGGCATCCATTCCGCTGCTTGCCGTTGATGACCCGGATATTGAGTCCGAAACACGCGAAGCGAATATTGCCAGGGCAATCAGGCTCATAGCGCAAATCCCGGCCTTGGCAGCCGGCTGGGAACAGATACGTAAAGGCCTCGATCCTTTGCCGCCGGACAATACACTATCCCATGCCGGTAATTTTTTATGGCAGCTTACCGGCGTGCAGCCTGACGCCGGAACAGCACGCGCTTTCGATACGGCACTTGTTCTCCACGCTGACCATTCTTTCAATGCATCCACGTTTGCATGCCGCGAAGTAGTATCCACCCGGGCGCACATGTACGCAGGGGTTGCAGCAGGCGTTGGCGCCCTTTCCGGAAGCCTCCACGGCGGGGCCAATGCACAAGTTATTAAGATGCTGCTGGAACTCCTGAACGAAAAGGACATTGCCGGATGGGTAAAGAAACAGTTGGACAGCGGCCATAGGATCATGGGCATGGGCCATGCAGTTTACAAGACCATGGACCCAAGAGCCCACTTCCTGAAAGACATGTGTTTCAGACTGGGGAAAAAGCTTGGCCAGGAGCACTGGTGCCTGCTGTCAGCCGCGATCGAAGAAAGCGCAATAGCGGAATTCGAGAGGCGGGGCAAGTTTACGATCAAACCTAATGTCGATTTCTACAGCGCTCCCGTCTACCACATAATGGGTATCCCGCATGACCTGATGACTCCTGTCTTCGCAATATCAAGAATTGCAGGCTGGACAGCGCACATTATCGAAGAGAAATTCGGAGAGGCCCAGGAAAAGCCCGCTCTTTACCGGCCCTCGTCCGATTATGTAGGCCATTACTGCGGCAGGACTGGTTGTGTATATGCGCCTATAGAAGAAAGGCCATCGGTCAAGGAGATATAACATGGCAAACATTAAAACAGCTTCAGCAGCAGGCAGGATCAGAAGGAAGATACAGTCAGTCAATCCTTATACAGGGGAAGTGATGCAGGAATTCCGTCTCATGACCCAACAGGAGATCAACAGGGAAATGGCCCTTTCCCGGAAAGCATTTTCCGCCTGGCGCTCCGTTCCTTTCGCTGAGCGTTCGGGCTATGTCAGGAAGTTGGCTGACCATCTCCGGGCGGAGAAACGAACTTATGCGGAACTGATGACAAAGGAAATGGGCAAGGCTGTCAGGGAATCACTTGGCGAGATTGAGAAATGCGCATGGCTCTGCGATTATTATGCCGATAATGCTCCGAAGTTCCTTGAGACTGAGCACATAAAGACTGAAGCGGTCAAGAGTTATATAAGATTCGAGCCCCTGGGTATAGTGCTCGCGATCATGCCGTGGAACTTCCCTTTCTGGCAGGCGTTCCGGTTCGGCGTCCCGTCGATCTGCGCGGGGAACGTCGTAGTACTGAAACACGCATCCAATGTGCCCGGGTGCGCTCTTGCCATCGAAGATTCGTTCAAAAAAGCCGGATTCCCTGAACATGTGTTCAAGACGCTGCTCATCGAGGCAGAAGACGCCCTGAATCTCATCGATGTCGACAAGGTCGATGCGGTATCGCTCACAGGAAGCAACAAGGCAGGAGAAGACGTCGGCGCCCATGCAGGAGGAAAGATCAAGAAGATCGTGCTGGAGCTTGGCGGCTCCGATCCTTTCATTGTGCTTGACGATGCGGTCGTCCATAAGAAAATAGCTGCGGAGTTCAGGAAACAATTCCTTGCCCGCCTCATGGAACTCAAGGTCGGCGATCCCATGGATGAGTCGACTGATATAGGCCCGGTCGCAAAGACAGACATCCTCAATGCCCTGAAAAAGCAGCTCAGAGATGCCGCGGCAAAAGGCGCTGAAGTTATTCAGGTAGAGCATCCCCTGAAGAAAGGCCTTTTCTTTTCTCCCTGTGCAGTATTTAATCCGTCGAAGAATATGAAGATAATGACTGAAGAAGTGTTCGGGCCCATTGCGACCATCATAATCGTGAATGATGATGATGAGGCGGTGGAGGTGGCCAACAACACAGAGTTCGGCCTCGGCGCATCAATATGGAGCAGCAGCCATGATCGGGCGGAAAAACTCGCTGCCCGACTGGAAGCAGGGACTATAGCCATAAACGATATGGTGAAGTCCGACCCCAGGTTGCCCTTCGGCGGAGTTAAAAAATCCGGGTTCGGCAGAGAGCTGTCTCACTACGGGCTTAAGGAGTTCGTGAACATCAAAAGTGTTGTGGTGAGAGAGTAGCTATGAAAGCGTCAGATCTCTTTGTGAAACAACTCGAAGAGGAAGGCGTAGAATACGCCTTCGGCCTTCCAGGCGAGGAAAACCTCGACTTCCTCGAATCTCTCCGTACTTCATCCATCAAAGTAATCATTACACGTCACGAGCAGCCCGCTGCATTCATGGCCGCGACCTATGGGAGGCTGACAGGAAAAGCCGGCGTATGCTTCTCTACACTGGGGCCTGGAGCGACCAACCTCGTTACCGGCGTGGCCCATGCCCAGCTTATCGGCGCCCCGCTTGTTTCGATCTCCGGCCAGAAGGCGCTCAGGGCGAATTGGCAGGCCCGGTTCCAGCTTATCAACGTGGTAGAAGTGATGAGGCCAATTACCAAAGACTCGGTATCCATCGTTGATCCGGACACCATCCCCACTGTTATACGGAATGCCTTCAGACTGGCGCAGGCAGAACGACCCGGAGCAGTACATGTGGAACTGCCGGAGGACGTAGCAGTGAGCCAAACCAATTCTCAGGTGCAGAAGCGTGCGGATACACGGAGTCCGGGGCCTGATGCCGTTGCCATTGCCCAGGCAGCCGGGCTGATTAACAAAGCGCAGCATCCTCTGATAATCCTCTCATCCGGGGTCAACAGGAAACTGGTCTGCCAACAGTTGACTCAATTCGTCAATAAGACAGGCATCTACGCTGTACATACACAAATGGGAAAAGGCGTTCTGAGCGATGAATCCAAATACAGCCTGTTTGCCGCCGGCATCCACCGGCGCGATTACGTCAATTGCGGGATCGACCGGGCCGATGTGATCATTACGATTGGATACAATATCGTTGAATATCCGCCATACGTCTGGAACAGAAACCTCGACAAGAAAATCATCAATATCGACTTTGCCGAAGCAACGGCAGACAAATACTATAATCCTGATATCGAGATTGTCGGCGATATTTCCTCTTCACTGGGACAACTCGAAGAAATGATCACCCCCAGAAAAAATGACGAGGTGTTCAGTGATGTGCGGGAATTCCTGAATCTGAAACTATCGCTGAATTTCAGTAAGCAGTATCCATTGACCCCGCAGGAGGTAGTATGGCATGTGAGAGAGGCGCTGGCCCACGAAGATATCCTGACTCTGGATAACGGGATCTACAAGCTATGGTTCTCGCGGCTCTACCGGACATACAAACCCAACACGTTCCTGCTGGATAATGCTCTCGCAACAATGGGCGCGGGACTCTCTTCCGGCATTACAGCCAAAATGCTCAGGCCTGATCGAAACGTGCTGGCCGTCGTGGGAGACGGCGGTTTCATGATGAACTCTCAGGAGCTTGAGACCGCCTTGCGATATGGCATCCCCATCGTGGTCCTGATACTGAACGACAATGCCTTCGGTTTCATCAAGTGGGAGCAGCAGACCAAGGGATTTCCGAGCTTCGCTCTCGATTATTCCAATCCTGACTTCGTGAAGTATGCGGAAAGCTACGGGGCAGCAGGCATGAAGGTAAAAGACGGCGATAACCTGTCCGAACTATTACACAAAGCCTTTGCGCTGAAAAGACCCGTCCTTATCGAGTGCCCGGTAGATTATTCGGTCAACTTTGAGACGTTCTCAAAAGAACTGTCCAACATCGTCTGCGAATATTGAGTAATAGAATCTTAAAATTAGTTGCTACAACGGAGGGCTTGTATGAGTTTTTTTGAGATTGATACGGAAAAGTGCATGCATGACGGTATCTGCGTGGCGGAATGTCCGATGCGCATCCTGGAAATGAAAGACGCTTCATTGCCGCCTGCGCCGGTGGAAGGAGCTGAAGAGAAGTGCATCAGGTGCGGACATTGTGTTGCAGTCTGTCCGCATGGGGCTTTCTCCCTTGCAGAAATGAAGACGGAAGACTGTCCTCCTGTGATAAAGGATCTGGCGCTGAGTGTTGAGCATGTTGAACATTTTCTGCGTTCCAGGAGGTCCATCCGCACATACCAGGACAAAGCAATAGAGCGTGACAAGCTTGAAAAGTTATTAGACATCGCCCGGTATGGGCCTACAGGCACAAACAGCCAGCAGGTCAAATGGCTTGCCTTCAATTCGCGCGAGGTAGTACGCAGTTTGGCCGGATTGGTCGTCGACCTTATCCGTTATATGATTGAAGAGAAGCATCCCATGGGGGAGAGATATAGCTTGCCCCGGTTCGTCGAAGCGTGGGAGACCGGGACAGACCTAATCAGCCGGGGAGCGCCGGGACTTGTCATCGCCCATGCGCCAAAAGACTATACATTAGCTCAGACTGACAGCGCCATAGCTCTTACATTCCTGGACCTGGCAGCTCCCTCTTTCGGCCTGGGCAGTTGCTGGGCCGGTTTCTTCATGATGGCTGCCTCGCACTGGCCGCCTCTTCAGCAGGCGCTTGAGCTGCCTGAAGGACATGCATGTTTCGGGGCAATGATGCTCGGCTATCCGAAATATGAATATCACAGGCTGCCTCTCAGGAAAGAAGCAGACATCACCTGGAGATAACAGTCCATAGTACTACTTAACAAGGAGGTCTCGATGGGTAAAAAGATACTGGTTCTGACCGGCAGTCCGAGAAAAAACGGCAATACGAATACCGTTGTCGGATGGTTTGTAGAAGGCGCGAAAGAGGCGGGGGCCGATGTAGAGGTAGTAGACGCAGCCCGCTTGAAAAGCAGGAACAACGGATGTATCGCCTGCATGGGGTGCCAGAAATCGGAGAAGTACGAGTGCGCGGTTGACGATGAGGTAAAGCCGGTACTTGCGAAAATCCCGGATGTGGACGTCCTCGTCTTTGCGACCCCGACATATTTTTTCGGTCCCAGTGCACAGATGAAATTAGTGATAGACAGAATGTACTCGCTTATCAAATTTGATCCTGCCAAGGGACAATATGTGCATAATCTGGGTCATCTTAAATGGGGGCTTATCTGCACAGGCGGCGGGGACATAAATCCCGGTCTCAGCCTTGTGGAGCAGACCTTCAAGACTGTTGCAGGTTTTATCGGCGCTGAATGCAATTCGCTGCTTGTTCCAAATGCCTCGATGTTTAACGATGACATAAAACAGGACAGAAAGCTTCGTGAAAAGTCATTATCTTTTGGACGCACGCTTGCTTCATGAGGCAACGGGGTGGAAGCAATGCTTCCACCTCTGTATTCCCGGCACTACCCTAATTTCTTGAGAAGCCATGCCATGTTTTCACCGAGCACTTTCATCGTCTGCAACCCTTCCGCGTCTTTCTCCACCTCGCCGATCTCCCTGCCGAAACCTAAATTCCAGTAGCTCGACCCCGGGATTATCATCTGGCTGATCAGAAAAAAATGGTTGAGCGTATCAAAGGCGTGGATGCTTCCAGCCCTGCGTGCCGCGATTACGGCTGCGCCGGCTTTACGCCTGAACATATCGCCATTGGCCCTTGCTACCATTCCAGCTCTGTCAACAAGCGCTTTCAGTTCGCTCGTTATGTCGGCAAAATAAGTAGGAGAAGCCAAAATAATACCATCGGCCCCGGCCATCGCATCAATGCATTCGTTGACAATATCATCTTTGACCGAGCAGTGTTTGTCCTTGTTGCTCCAGCATTTGTAGCAGGCAATGCACCCCTGGACCCTCTTGCCTGCAAACTGCACCATTTCTGTCCCGATCCCTTCCTTCTCCAGTTCATTAAAAACCTGCCTGACAAGAATTGCAGTGTTTCCGTCCTTGCGTGCGCTTCCGTTGAATGCTATAACTTTCATAAATTATTTCATACCAGCCCTTTGGACTCCTCCGCTGATACGCCTCCCTTTCAGATGAAGACATAAATTGAAATTATTTTAGCACAAAGCGAAATAGTTTCTCTGAGTAACGCACAGTATTGTGAAATAAAATTCAGGAAAAAAATCATTTCGTTGGTTGCTGCACGGCGCCGTTGTAAAAGACCTCGCATTTGTCGCCTTGAAGAAAGCGCTTTACCGTGCTGAAAAAACTGCCGATTGGGCGGACAATGGTCTCGACTACGCTCACCCCGCTGACTTTGGGACTGTCGAAGGGACCGCTGATGACTTGTTTGAATTTTGCGCATCCCTTGTCATCGAGAAGCGCCACTATTACATTATCATATCGTTCGCCGACAAGATCTATCTTGCCTTTAAGTGCCACCCTGTTATGGTGCGTAGCAAGGGCACAGTCCGTAGCATCCGCCACCCCAACCCTGATCTTCCAGTGGGAGCTGAACTTTGTAATGATCCCCTGTCCTCCCCTGGTCTGTTTGTAAAGGTCCCCATAACGATACCCCTTGAGCGCAACGCTGCCGAGAGGTCCTCCGATTAAGAAAGCGCCGACGTCGACAAGGTTGAACTTCTGGCTTGTTTCAAGAGATGAAAGTGCCTTGTCGAGGTCCATAGTATACATGACGAGATTGTCACCTCTGATAGAAAAAGTACCATCCATGCTGCTAATCAGATTGCGGCTTCCTTTTTCTTTCATTGTCAGAGACGCATAAAGATCACCCTTCCCGCCGATAACCTTTTTTGTGCCGAAGGACTCCTCAAGTTTTTCAAAGTCCATCTTCGATATCTTCAAATTGATTTTATACGCAGCATCGACTTTCGACATGTCTGCGATAACATCCGCCTCAGCCTTTGCTCCGAAGATATCCATTGTGAGAGGCCTGAGGTCGATAACTCCCTTCTCCCCTTTTATTGGACTCTTGATGTTGTCGATCCTAAGGTCCCCTTCCCGTACCTCCTTGCAGTCCATGTCCCCCGTGAATGAGATGTTCTTTGTAATTTCCCCTGAGGTATCAGGTACTGAAAAATCCTTGATAGCCAGATTGATTCCTTTCAACTCGGTTTTTTTACCTGACTTCTTGTCGAGATAGACTAATATACCATTGGACAGTTTGAGCTCATTCATGCTGAAGGCTGCCGTGGGTCTCCCTTCAGCAGATTTCTTTTCGGTCCCTTCGAAATTATATTTCCCTTTAGCGTCTTTCACGATGGTGACAGCCGGTTTAACAAGCTCGCAGCTGGTGACTTTGAGCTGCTTCTTCAGCAGGGGCATCAACTCCACCCCTAACTTGAGGTTTTCCAGTGCAAGGATATCGCCTCTCTTGCCGGCGACATGGATGTCACTAGCCGATACGCCAAATGGAAATAAAGAGAGCCCCATTTTCCCGTTGATCCTGACATCCAGGCCGGTAGCCCCTGAGGCTACGGCCTCGATGCGGGACCTGTAGGAATTTACGTCGAAGGTGAGGGCGAAAACTACTACACCAAGAACAAGGGCTGCCGCACCACCGCCGAGGACAAAAAAAACTTTCTTCTTCTTCGCATTCATTAGCTGTAACTAAAGGGTATCATACAATGGGGGACATGGCAAACAGAGGATGTTTTTGCAGGCGGTCTTCTTAACGGATCAGATAAATCACGGCTACTACAGAACCTATTATGATTACAATTCGGCGCAGCATGCCGGGACTAATCCGTCCGGCCAGCCTGCCCCCTAACGCCCCGCCGGCGAGTGCCCCTACGGCCATGATAAGCGCCGCTGACCATACTACATGTCCGGAGAACAAAAAGAAGATTGCCGCCGCAATGTTAATGCTGAACGAGACCGCCTGCTTGAGGGCATTAAGGCGTATAAGCGAGTCATCTATGACAACTCCTATCGCTGCTATGACTATCACGCTTACGCCGGCCCCGAAGTAGCCGCCATAAACAGCGGCAGGAATAATCGGAAATATCGACCATGCATCGTGTAATGTAACCTTTCCTGATTTGCTTGCGCTACGAGTGAGCCACGACCGCACTCTATCCTGGACAGCCATGAGGACGACGGCCATCATGATCAGATAGGGCACAATTTTTCTAAAGATTTGATCATCCGTGTGAAGGAGTATTATTCCTCCGCTAATCCCTCCAAGCACGCCTACCGGCAGAAGAAGCCACAAACGGAGAGATTGTCCGCGCAGGTCCTTCATTTGTGCAAAGGTTGCGCCAAGATAGCCGGGACAAAGGGCTACTGTATTGGTTATGTTTGCGGCAATAACCGGAACGCCTACAGCCGTAAGCATGGGAAATGTAATAAGTGTTCCACCGCCGGCGAGGGCATTCACCGCACCTCCTGCAACCGCTGCCAATCCCACAATCAATAAATGTAACATACTCATAAATGAGAATCGCTGTTTTGAAATGCGTTTACGATACTTGGGAATAAAAATACTGCTACGATTTATTAATAACGATCAGGAGGCAATCAGGAACTCAAGGAGCGCTTTTTCGGTGTGCAATCTGTTTTCGGCCTGATCAAACACTGCGCTCTGAGGTCCATCCATAACCTCATCGGTTATCTCCTGGCCTCTATATGCCGGAAGGCAGTGGAGGACAACAGCATCTTTTTTGGCGCGGCTGAGCAGAGCGTTGTTTATCTGGTAACCGGCAAATTGTGCTTTTTTATTTTCCGCCTCTTTTTCCTGCCCCATGCTCACCCAAACATCCGTATAAACAATATCGGCGTCAGCTACAGCCTCCAAAGGGTCTCGAACAACGGTTATGGACCCGTCGGAGCTGCTCCGCGCGCTTTGCAGGATACCACTGTCAGGGCCGCAGCATTCGGGACAAGCGATAACCATATTAATGCCGGCAAGCACAGACGCTTCTATAAGCGAGTTGGCAACATTGTTGCTGTCTCCTATGTATGCCATGCGAATGCCTTTCAGGGTGCCCTTCCTTTCTATAATAGTCATTAGATCAGCCAGCGCCTGGCACGGGTGATGAAGGTCCGAAAGACCATTGACCACTGGTACTGTTGCATACGAGGCAAATTCCTCAATTGATGAATGCGAGTAAGTCCTGAGAACAACGGCACTGAGATAGCGGGAAAGGACGCGGGCAGTATCGGCAATCGTCTCACCTCTGCCGAGCTGTATTTCTTTGGGGTTGAGGTATAGTGATTGTCCTCCTAACTGGTAAATCCCGACTTCAAAAGATACCCTTGTACGCGTTGACGGTTTTTCAAAAAACAATCCGACGCTTTTGCCTATTAACGGGCATTTATGCGCGTCAGCACCGGATTTCAGGGCCAAAGCCCTTTCCAGCAGGTATGCGATTTCGTTTTTTGTGAGATCATGTATTGCAAGAAGATCGCGTTTCATATTGATCGGCCCAGCAGTTCTTCAAGCAGTTCAACCAGCACGTCAATCTCTTTCTCCTCGACTATCAGCGGAGGAGTAAAACGCAGCACATTGCCGCCGCCTGTGCAGTTGATCAAAATACCCCTGTCAAGACACGCCTTTACGATAGGCATTCCGTCCCTCGTAAGCTCCGCACCGATAAAAAGGCCCTTGCCCCGCACATCGACGATCTGATCAAGAGATTCCTTAAGCTGCATCAGGCGTCCTATGAAATACTCTCCCATTCTGTTACAGTGGTCCATAACAAACCCGTCCTCAAGAATTGCCTCCAATGTAGCAATCGCAGCAGCACACGCCAGGGGATTGCCGCCAAAAGTTGATGCATGTGAGCCGGGCTTGAATACCGCGGCAACTTTATCAGTAGCCAGCAGTGCGCCTATAGGTACGCCTCCGCCGAGGCCTTTTGCCAGTGTCATGATGTCGGGAATAATATTATAATGCTCATAGGCAAAGAGTTTGCCGGTCCTTCCCATTCCTGTCTGCACTTCATCAAGGATCAGGAGCAGTTCATGCCGGTCGCAGAGTTCCCTGACCTTCATAAGATAATCATCAGCAGGAACGTTTACCCCTCCTTCGCCCTGTATAGGCTCCAGCATCACCGCACAGGTTTTTCCGGTTATGGCCGCCTCCAGGGCCTGTATGTCATTAAACTGCACATGCCTGAATCCCGGCACCAGCGGTTCAAATCCTTTCTGAAATTTACTCTGACCGGTTGCCGTCAGTGCGGCGAGAGTTCTGCCGTGAAAAGATTTTAGTGCAGAAATAATTTCATACCGTTCATGCTCAAAATGCTCTTTTGCATACTTTCGGGCCAGTTTAATTGCCGCTTCATTGGCTTCGGCGCCCGAATTGCAGAAAAAAACTTTATCCGCGAAAGAGTTGGTGACGAGAAGTTTGGCGAGTTTTATCTGAGGCTCAATATGATAATAATTTGACACATGTATTAATCTTTGCGCCTGCTTCTGAATTGCAACAACAACCTTGGGATGGCAATGTCCGAGCACGTTGACTGCAATACCCCCCAGAAAATCAAGATATTCTTTACCGTCAGCCCCCCAGACCCTCATTCCCCGCCCTTTTCTGAGCACGACAGGGAACCGGTTATAGGTATGCATCAGGTAGTGCTCTGAGTCTTCAATGATTTTTCTGGGTTCCATGGGAAATGATAACACAGAGTCAAATAGCAGGGCAAATCAAAAGACCGTGAAAAGTGAATCGTGAATCGTGAAACGTCCTTTTATTGCCTGCCTTTGCCATTCACTTTTTACGGTTCACTTTTCACGGTCTTTAACAGGCTTTCCAAAGATGGCCGTTTTATATTATTATACATGCTCGACTTTTAATCTTAACTATAATCACCGGAGGATTATATGCTGAAGCGTTATCTTTTGGCCCCTGGGCCCACACCTGTGCCTCCCGAGGTATTACTTTCAATGGCGATGCCGATTATTCACCACAGGGCGCCTGACTTTTTACCTGTCCTCGAATCTGCAAAGACGGGTCTGCAATGGCTGTTCCAGACAAAGAATGACGTGCTTATCCTTACCTCGACAGGTACCGGCGGCATGGTAGGCGCGGTAAACAATTTCTTTAATCCCGGAGATAAAGTAGTAGTGGTAAACGGAGGGAAATTTGGAGAACGCTGGACGAAGATAGCCCAATCATACGGCCTAAAGGTTGAAGAAATACTCGTTGAATGGGGATATTCGGCAAAACCCGAAGCTGTTGAAGCCGTTCTGAAGAACGACCCTGAAATAAAAGGGGTCTTCGTGCAGGCGACAGAGACATCCACAGGCGTGTACCACAACATTGAGGGTCTCGGAAAGGTTGTAAAAAAATACGAAAATGCGCTGTTTATTGTTGACGCGATCAGCGCCCTTGTTGCCGAAGATATAAAGACCGACGAATGGGGAATTGATATTATGGTCGGAGGTTCGCAAAAGGGTCTCATGCTGCCTCCCGGTCTCGCATTTGTATGCATCAGTGAAAAGGCCTGGAAAAGAACTGAGTCCTCAAAAATGCCGAGGTTTTATTTCAACTTCAAAAAAGAGCGGGAGAACCTTGCAAAGAACCAGACCAACTTCACCTCGGCGGTCACTTTGATTATCGGACTCAATGAGGCTATAAAGATGCTGCGGAAGGAAGGGCTTGAAAATGTCTTTAAAAGACATGCCCGCCTTGCCCACGCGACAAGAGAAGCTGTGAAGTCAATGGGCCTGGCCCTCTATTCTAAAGAATCTCCGAGCAACTCCGTCACGGCGATAGAGGCCCCTGCTGGTATTGACGGGCAGGCAATTTATAAGAACATGAGAGAGAAATACGGAATAACCGGAGCTGGCGGACAGGACAAGGCGAAAGGGAAGATATTCAGGATAGCCCATCTGGGGTATGCCGACATTTTCGATGTTATAACCGGTGTTGCCGCCCTTGAAATGGTCTTAAAGGAACTCGGATATGGGATTCAGCTCGGCACCGGCGTTGCGAGGGCACAGGAATTATTGATGCAGCAATAAATTCGCAGATTTTTGGCGCTCAAATTCGCCGCAGGTTTAAGCGATCTGATTGAGCTAAACCGCAGGCGTAGCAGAGCTACGTTGAGGATTTAGCGATTGAGGATCGATTAAAGATGCTGTGAAGTTGAGATGCCAAAACGCTCACTCGACGAGGAGCGTATTATAAGGAGGCGAACAGTATGAAGGTTCTTGTAAGCGACAATATTTCACCAAAAGGCGTGGAGATTCTAAGGAATGCTGGACTCGCGGTAGATGTAAAGACAGGGCTGAAACCTGATGAACTGAAATCGATTATCGGCGATTATCATGCGCTGATAGTCAGGAGCGCTACAAAAGCAACGGCGGATATTATCGATGCAGCTAAGAATCTCAAGGTTATCGGGCGCGCAGGGTCCGGACTGGACAATGTGGATAAAGCTGCTGCTTCAAAGCGCGGTATAGTTGTCATGAATACTCCCGGCGGCAATACGATAACCACTGCAGAGCATACCATTGCCATGATTTTCGCAGTCGCAAGGAAGATACCTCAGGCTACCGCCTCTATGGCAAATGGATCGTGGGAAAAAAAGAAGTTCATGGGCACTGAGCTTTATGATAAGACACTCGGAATTATAGGTCTCGGCAATATCGGAGGAGAGGTGGCCCGGAGAGCACAGAGCCTTGGCATGCAGGTAATCGCTTTTGATCCCTTTCTCAGCGAAGAGAAGGCAAATGAGATGGGGATCGAGAAGATAGAGGTTGAAGAGCTTATAAAACGAGCAGATTTTATCACCGTTCATACGCCGCTCACCCACGAAACAAGGAATCTTATCAGGGCGGAAACCATTAGAACGATGAAGGACGGCGTTTACATTATTAATTGCGCCAGGGGCGGGATCATTAATGAGAAGGACCTGTATGATGCGCTTGAAAGCGGCAAGGTAGCCGGCGCTGCGCTGGACGTCTTTGAGCAGGAGCCTCCGGTGAATAATCCGCTGATCGGCCATGATAAGGTCGTATGCACTCCTCATCTTGGCGCCTCGACTCAAGAGGCCCAGGAGAATGTGGCATTGGCAGTTGCAGAGCAGATAGTGGACTACCTTGTGCACGGCACTATCAGAAACGCCGTTAATTTCCCCTCGATACCCGCGGACCAGGTCCCGGTTTTACAACCGTATATTATGCTTGCGGACAAGCTGGGCAGTTTTGCTTCGCAGTTGTTCGGCGGTGAAATCTCCAGTGTTACAATCGAATACAGGGGAGAGGTAGCGTGCTTAAATATTTCACCTGTAACCATTGCGGCTGTTAAAGGAATCCTTGACCCAATTTTGCTGGAGACAGTCAATTTCGTCAATGCCTCATGTATTGCAAAAGAGCGGGGAATCGAGGTCAATGAAACGAAGAGCAGTGACGCGGGAGATTATAACAGCATGATAACATTGAGGATAAAATCCCAAAAAAGAGAGCAACTCGTGTCTGGAACATTGTTCAGCAAGAAGGACCCCCGTATAGTAAAAATTGATGATTTCACCGTTGAAATTGTTCCTGAAGGGACTATGCTGGTCATGTACAACAATGACAAACCAGGCGTGATAGGCAATATAGGCACGATAATGGGTACTAACAATATCAACATTGCCAGGATGCACTTCGGCAGGGAGAGCGCCGGCGGCAGGGCGATATCAGTCGTAAATATCGATTCTCAGGTATCAGACGAATTGCTGGAAAAGCTGCGGCACTTCCCGAATATACTTGATGTCAAGGTCATAAACATATAAGTCAGTGATCAGTGTCAGTAGTCAGTGTCAGTGCAGGATAGTGCCGGTTTGAGAATTATTTTGACACTGAACACCGACGCGGACACTTACAAAGCGAGGTAATACTATGTCTACAGTCGTTATTGTCGGCACCCAATGGGGCGATGAAGGAAAAGGAAAAATTGTGGACTTTCTGACCGAAAAAGCCGATATTGTAGCACGATATCAGGGAGGGAATAACGCGGGTCATACCGTTGTTATAAAAAACAATAAATACGTACTCCATCTCATCCCTTCCGGAATCCTTCATAAGAGGAAAAAATGCATCATTGGCAACGGAGTTGTGATAAATCCGGAGGCGCTTATCGCTGAAATGGACAGCCTCGAGAAACAGGGTGTTGCCGTAAACAGCAACCTTATGATATCAAAAAACGCACATGTAATTATGCCATACCATAAGGCCCTGGAGTGCGAACACGAGAACAGGAAGGGAGACAACAAGATCGGGACTACCGGCATGGGTATAGGCCCTTCCTATAGCGATAAGGCAGCGCGGCACGGTATAAGGATGATGGATTTGTTGGCGCCGGAGCTATTCAGGGAAAAACTGTCGGCAAACCTGGTTATGGTCAACTTTCTGCTGGAGCGCTTTTACAATAAAGCGCCTCTCAGGGCAGATGAAATATATGATACATACATGGGCCATGCCAAACGGCTGTCAAAATATATAACTGATACCGACGTAATTATTAATGATGCAATCGCAGCAGGCAAAAATGTGCTTTTCGAAGGCGCCCAGGGAGCATTACTCGACATAGACCATGGCACCTACCCCTTTGTGACATCATCCAATACCATAGCAGGAGGCGCCTGTACAGGCCTGGGCGTGGGCCCTACAAAAATCAAAAAAGTTTTGGGGATTACCAAAGCTTATACCACGCGGGTCGGCGGGGGCCCGTTCCCTACTGAAATCAAGGATGATCTGGGCGAATCAATACGGCAAAAAGGCGGTGAATTCGGGGCCACAACAGGAAGGCCTAGGAGGTGCGGCTGGCTTGACGCTATTGTGCTGAAACATGCTATCCGTATCAACGGACTGACCGGGATCGCCCTTACTAAACTTGATATTCTTGATGGGCTTGATACAATCAAAATCTGTACAGGTTATAAATATAAAGGCACTCGTTATAAAAATTTCCCCAAAGAAATAGAAGTGCTTAGAGAGGCAAAACCCGTTTATGAAGAATTGGATGGTTGGCAGGGGAGCACACTGGGCGTTAAGGAATTCAAACAGCTTCCTGCCAATGCCAGAAAATATATTAAGAGAATTGAGACGCTTCTGGACACTAAAATCCATATAATTTCTACCGGGCAGAAAAGAGACGAGATCATAGTCCTTAAAGATCAGTTCTAAAAACAGGTCATAGGTAATGGGTCATAGGTTATAGGAAAAACTTTTTCAACACCTGCTGCCTACAAACCATGACCCATAACCTCGTCAATAGATTTCTCAATCTGCTCTTCCCATCATCCTGTCCTGTATGCGGCAATGATTCGGACAGCCACAGGCACAATCCAGTCTGTATCTCCTGCTGGAAGGGAATAGAGCGTTATTCGGGCCCTGCCTGTGTGACCTGCGGCATACCGATAGTATCGGCCCATGCCGCTCATTGCGAATCGTGCCTGAAGACACCGCCGTCATTTTCAAAAATTATTTATTATGGCATTTATGACGGAGCCTTAAGAAAGGCTGTGCACCTCCTTAAATTCAAAGGCATCAAGAGGCTTGCCCGGCCCATTGCTGAACTGCTTTCGGAACTTCCCATTCCAGAGGCCGAAGGAATTGTTCCCGTGCCTTTGCATCCCGCAAGATTGCGGGAGAGGGAATTCAATCAAACAGCTTTAATAAGCAGACATCTGTCACGGCACTACGGCATCCCGCTGTTGCTCGATGTTTTAAAAAAAGACAGGAAAACACCACCGCAGACCGATGTCAGCGGAAAAGAACGGCTGAAAAATGTAAGAAACGCATTTATTGCGGATAAGGCTGCAGATGGCCTCAGGCTTATTCTCGTAGACGATGTTATCACCACAGGAGCCACGGTATATGAATGCGCGAGGGTGCTGACGAAAGCCGGCGCTGCGGACGTCACCGTTGTCGCACTCGCACGTTCAATAATTGACAGGAGCTACTAATTTGTTTTAAATTATTAAGATTTGCTTAATTTTCGCAAATTTCTAATTTAAATAAAGGAGGGTGTACAATGGCCGAGAAGGTAAAGTCTAAAACAGATGTAAGTGCCCGGGCTGAGAACAAGGGCAAGGGACAGAACTGCCGCAATTGCGGAAACAAGATCGATGTTGTGCTTGCGGTTTCGCCGTCTGGAAAGAAAAAAATGCGCCGCGTTTGCTGCGGGGAATAGTTCGCTTGAGCGAGAGCGGAAAATAAAGGGCCCGGGTAAAACCGGGCTTTTTTGTTGGCTCCTGGCAGGAGTTCCCACAATAGAGAAGGGACTCAGTGTTACCTGAGTCCCTTCTGTTTTAATCCGGCAGCATCCTACTTTCCCGTGACCTCGCGGTCAAAGTATCATCGGCCTCGGAGGGCTTAACTTCCGTGTTCGGAATGGGAACGGGTGTGACCCCTCCAGCATAACCACCGGAAACTGTATAATAGCAGATTAAGCACTATAAGTGCAATAAAAATTTTGACAAGCAGGGGAAGGAAAGGAAGAGGTCAAGGCACACGGTCTATTAGTACTGGTCAGCTGAATGGATCACTCCACTTACACCTCCAGCCTATCAACGTGGTGGTCTACCACGGACCTTCAGAGGGATTACTCCCTGGGAGACTTCATCTTGGGGTGGGCTTCCCGCTTAGATGCCTTCAGCGGTTATCCCTACCGGACATAACTACCCAGCATTGCCACTGGCGTGACAACTGGAACATTAGAGGTCCGTCCATCCCGGTCCTCTCGTACTAAGGACAGCCCCCCTCAAGTCTCCTGCGCCTACAGCAGATAGGGACCGAACTGTCTCACGACGTTCTGAACCCAACTCACGTACCGCTTTAATGGGCGAACAGCCCAACCCTTGGGACCTACTTCAGCCCCAGGATGCGATGAGTCGACATCGAGGTGCCAAACCGCGTCGTCGATGTGAACTCTTGGACGCGATAAGCCTGTTATCCCCGGCGTACCTTTTATCCGTTGAGCGATGGCCCTTCCACTCAGTGCCACCGGATCACTAAGCCCTACTTTCGTACCTGCTCGGCTTGTTTGCCTCGCAGTCAAGCCTCCTTATGCCTTTGCACTCAATGGCTGGTTTCCGTCCAGCCTGAGGAGACCTTTGGACGCCTCCGTTACTCTTTAGGAGGCGACCGCCCCAGTCAAACTACCCACCAGACAGTGTCCCCCTCCCAGTTTATGGG
>JBEKJD010000023.1:0-17545 GCA_050011415.1 Dissulfurispiraceae bacterium
ACACCTGCTCCGTCACCGATGGCAAAAAGGTCCCGCATCTCGGTTTCCAGGCTGTTAGTCAACTTGATTTGCATGGAATAAAACTTTACTTCCACGCCATAAAGCAGGGTGTGCCTGGAATTGACCCCTGGAGCTATCCTGTCCAGAACTTCGAGCATCTCCAGGATGTTGGATAAATAACGGTATGGCAGCACGAAGCTCAAATCCCCCGGAGTTGAATCTCTTAATGTAGGCTTGACAATTCCCCTTGCAATCCTTTCAGGGGTTGAGCGTCTGCCTTTTATAAGATCGCCCAACCTCTGTACAATGACTCCCCCTCCCAGGAAGTTGGCAAGCCCGGCTATATACATCCCGTAGGATATCGGCTCATTAAAGGGTTCAGTGAAAAACGTACTTGAAAGAATGGCAAAATTAGTATTATCTGTTTTCCTGTCAGAATAGCTGTGACCGTTCACGGTACATATGCCTTTCATGTGCTCCTTCACAACTACACCATAAGGGTTCACGCAAAAGGTCCTGACTCTATCGTCAAATTTCTTCGAGTAAAAAATCATTTTGGGCTCATACATCACCAGTGTAAGCGGCTCAAGCACCTGCGCCGGCACCTCAACACGGACGCCGATATCAACGGCGTTCTTGAGGAGTGTAAGTTTAAGCCTTTTTGATTCTGTCTCAAGCCATTTTGAAGATGCCCTGCCAGGAGCCAGAATTATGCAATCTGCGCGAATTTCGGTCCCGTCTCCCAGCCTTACGCCGACGGCTTTTTTCTTGTTAACAAGTATTCTCTGCACATCTTTTTCAAATATGGCATCGACTTTCCCTTCAACAGCCTTTCTCATTTCCGTTAATACTTCCCTGCACCTGTCAGTGCCGATATGCCGTATTTTAGAGGGGATAAAGGTCAGATCATTCCTGGCTGCAAGGTCTTTTATTGTGTTGGCTGCACTGTTATCATTGCCATGAAGTTCTGTCGGCGCGCCATATTTCACATAAATGCCGTCAACATAATTTATAAGGGACTGAAGCGAAGCCGTATCCATATACCGGGTTAGATTCCCGCCGATTTCCGGCGACAGAGTGAGCTTCCCATCACTGTAGGCGCCGGCGCCTCCCCAACCGCTTACAAGCTCGCATTCCGGACATGACATGCAGACCCTTCCGCCATCATCCATGGGACAGTGGCGGCGGTCAATATCCTTGCCCTGTTCGATTATCAGGATTTTAAGAGACGGGGCCTTAGCGATAAGTTCAAGAGAGCAGAAAATCCCTGCCGGCCCTGCACCAACAATTATTACGTTATAGTCCATACATTCCTCTAAGAGAGGGTCAGAAGGTTAGAGGCTTGGCCAATCTTCCAACCCTCTGGTCTTCCAACCCTCCATCCCTCTTATTATGTCACCCAGTTTTTTCTCAGATACTCAAGGGCCATATAGTTTGTAAGATCAAGATGGATAGGTGTCACTGAAACATACCCGTCGAGCACTGCCTGAATGTCCATATCCTCTCCCTGTTCCCAATAGGGTTTTCCTCCGCCTATCCAGTAATGTTTGTCACCCCAGGGCGAAAAAACTTCCTGTATTGCATTATCATAAACCCGCTTGCCCTGTTTTGTAATTCTGATACCTTTAATAATATCCCGCCTGGAGACATTTGGGACATTCACGTTGAGAAGGGTGTCGTAAGGCAGCGACTTGTCTAATATATAGCTGCCGACTTCGATAGCATAATGCACAGCGGTCTCATAATGAAACGGCCTGTCCCCGATAACTGAGACAGCAAAAGAAGGAACACCTAAAATAGTTCCCTCCATTGCAGCGGAAACAGTGCCTGAATAGGTGATATCATCACCCAGATTTGCGCCTCTGTTAATGCCTGAAGCTATAAGGTCGGGTCTCCTCGGCAGTATTTTATGCACTGCGAGCGCAACACAATCGGTGGGCGTGCCGTTCACACTGAAAACATTCTCGCGCAGTTCTTCCACTTTCAAGGGCCGGTGCAACGTGAGCGAATGGCCCACCGCGCTCCGCTCTCTGTCCGGCGCAATAATATAGGTTTCGCCCAGCTCCTTCATTGCCTTTAACAGGGCAATAATCCCCGGAGAATGGACACCGTCATCGTTAGTTACAAGAATAAGTGGCTGCATGTCATGTATTATTAAATACTACAACAAATCATCATTTACAGGTGTTTCACACTGACTCTAAAATCTTCAAGTATTCTTCCCTTGTAATATTTGAAGTCCGAAGGTTGTTTTTTATAATAAAGACTGGTATTTCGGGCCAGTCAGGAATTACAACGGGTCTTGATATTCCTTTTTTTGTATAAATAAAATGATCACCTTCGGTTCTTACACATTTGAAGCCGGCTTTCTCAAACACTTTCTTGAGTTTATCGGCAGGGATAGGTGTTATTCTCAGCATGGTCTATATGCTGACCAATTCTGTTGCAACCATGCGGGGGGGCAGCCATTTTCCGTGTGCATCCTGCTGATAATTAGCCTCTTCAAGAATTTCTTCAAGTGTCCCCATCTTTTCTGCTTCTTCAAGAAAAAGACGGACTGCTTTTTTAAGCATTTCCTTGGCATGTTCTACATTGACGCCACAGCTTGATATGTCAAGTTCCGGGCAATAGGATATATAGGTCTCATTTTCTTTGAAAATAAATATGTCAAATTCTATAGGAATCATAAAGTCACCTCCACTCAGATTTACTTAAAACATACCTTTAATTATAAAGGTTTTTCACGAAATAAATGAATCTTAAAAGCATCCGTACTTCAATTCAGACAGTACAGGGTTGTTTTTCTGCAGTCGAGCAATGGTTGTCTGGCCTGCCTGTGTAAGACTAAACATTGCAGTCACCGTTGTATCTGCATTCAGCGTAAATGAGCACATCCCAGTGCCTGAGCATCCGCCTCCGCTCCATCCTGCGAAGGTGTACCCAGTAGCCGGTGCAGCCGATAAAGTAGCTACAGAGCCTGAGTTGAAAGTGGCTATGCATGTGGATAAGTCTGTGCCTTCGAACGCTGTGTGTTCGCGGAGTTGCAACTTATCCCTGCGGGGTTTATTTGGAAATATCATACAACGTTATTTTTCAGCGCCCCTGAATTCCCGCATGGCTTCGGCATGCACCTCTTCAGCACAGTGGAAGTATTTCGGCGAGAAGTGTATGAGTTCGAGGCTGCCGACATTTGCTTCACGGGCAATCCGGCCTGTCATAGCAGCGGTAAGGTGATGGCGCTCAAATGCCCGGTCCCTGTCCCTTTCAAGAAAGTATGCCTCACAGAAAAGCACATCCGAGCCGCTTATAAATCTCACTATTTTTTCAATATTCTCATCAGCCGGCGATATATCAGTAACATATGAAACCTTCTGTCCCCTGGTTATGCGGGCAACGTGCATCAGTTCAGCCATACTGAATAGTTTGCCTGATACCTCGAAAACCGTGGTATCGGGACTGCCTGACCTGATAGCTTTTTTGAACGTGGAAAGCCAGGCTCCGACTGGAAGCCCCTGATCTTCCAGAGCCGCCCTGTCGATGTTGATGTGAAACGCCTCTTCAAGCGCATAGGCCATTACCGGTATCTGGTGGGAAAGCTCCAATCCTTTAACGGTGAAAAGCGGGTCTTCCATGAGCGTGCCGTCGAATTCCCTGTCCGGATTATCGACCCTCTGAAATGAACGCGCTGCATGAAAGCTCGAATGCGACAGCACAGGGCCTTTTACTTCAAACACCTCTATTTCCAGCGGGTAATCCCTTATCAGGTTCCAGGTATATCCTTTGAGCTTTCCTTCAACGCAATTGATAATATTTGCCGGGCCGAATATTTTTAGCGGGACTTCCCTTCTCAGGACCGTCCTCAGCAGCATATCGAGACCGATAAAATGATCTATATGGGTATGGGATACAAATACCTCTGCGATCTTCATAAGACTGCCCGGGCTCAGCGTGCCGATGTCGCCGGCATCGAACAGCATGGCCCGGTTCTCTCTGATTATTCTGATATAAATGCAGGGATCATGAAACGGATCGTTAACAGCTCCGGCATGAAAACTTGGCTTCATAGTGCTATAATTATAACATTAAAAAAACCAGGTAATAGGTTATGGGTAAGGGGTCATAGGATAACTACAAAATTTTGTTTGTTTTTTACCCATAACCTATTACCTATAACCTGTATTTTAATTAGGAGGACATATGCCTGAATTAAGAAAGGACCCCATTTCCGGCAGGTGGGTCATAATATCGATAGAACGCGGAAAAAGGCCCTCTGACTTTATATCCCCATCCCAAAAAAGGAGGGCGGGGGGATTCTGTCCGTTTTGTCCGGGCAATGAACATACAACAACGCCGGAGATTATATCATTCAGACCTGCCAGCACGGCGCCTAATTCACAGGGATGGACGCTCAGGGTCGTGCCCAACAAGTTCCCTGCATTGCAAATACAGGGGGAACTGTCCAAAAAAGGTGAGGGGGTCTTTGACCGTATGAACGGCGTTGGGGCCCATGAAGTCATTATCGAAACGCCTGACCACCAGCTTTCCCTTTCCACCATGCCGCTCAGGTCAGTTGAGGATGTGCTCTGGGCCTACTTCTTCAGACTGTCGGACCTGAAAAAAGACTTCAGGCTTAAGTATGTCCTGATTTTCAAAAACGAAGGGGAAATAGCAGGCTCCTCTTTGGAGCACACCCACAGCCAGCTCATTGCCCTTCCGATTGTGCCTAAAATCGTCAAGGAAGAAATGGACGCATCAAAATTATATTACGAAAATAAGGAACGCTGTTTATTCTGCGATATCGTTAACCAGGAATTAAGTGCTGACAAGCGGGTGATTTACGAGAACGAAAAATATGTGTCCATCTCTCCTTTCGCGCCGAGAGAGCCTTTTGAGACATGGATATTGCCCAAAAATCATGAGTCCACTTTTTCCCCGGCGGAAAAGAGCTTTGCCAGTCTCTCGGAAATCCTGCAGAGGACGCTGAGACAGTTCGACAAAGTCCTTGATAACCCTCCCTACAACTTCATCATACATACATCTCCATTTAAAGATGAGAACAACGATTACTACCACTGGCATATCGAGATTGTACCCAAGCTCACCAAGACAGCCGGTTTTGAATGGGGCTCGGGTTTTTATATAAACCCGACACCTCCGGAAGAAGCGACGAAATACATGAAAGAAGCAAAAATATGAGGATAGTCATTGCTGCTTCAGAGGCAGTCCCTTTTTCTAAAACAGGGGGTCTTGCTGATGTGGCCGGAACACTATTCAAAGAATATGTTGCCATGGAGCACGCTGCGATGTTGTTTGTCCCTTTTTATAAACGGACCGCTGAACACTTCAGCACCGAGATCCGGTACAGCGGTACTGAAATTGAAATACCTGTCGGGAGCGCGGTAAGGACCTGCAAAGTATTTACCGGAACCATGGGTAGTTCAGCCCCAAACATCTATTTCATAGGCAACGAAGACTACTTCTTCAGGGACGATATATATGGGACACCTTACGGCGATTACCCGGACAATGACCAGCGTTATGCCTTTTTCTCCAAAAGCGTTCTCGAGATATGCAAAAGGCTGGACCTGCCGATAGATATCATGCACTGTAACGATTGGCAGACCGGACTCATCCCCCTGTACATGAAGACAATTTACAGGCAGGTCCCGGCTTTTAAAAAAACCGTATCTGTTCTTACTATCCACAACCTGGGCTACCAGGGAGTATTCCCGCCCCAGACCCTGGAGATAACAGGACTTGGCATGTCGGTATTCAATCCTGAGGGCCTTGAATTTTTCGGTAAAGTTAATTTTCTCAAGGCAGGAATTGTAGGGGCTGATATAATAACAACCGTAAGCAAGACCTATGCTGATGAGATCCGTTCTCCTGACTTCGGGTTTGGTCTGGACGGAGTGCTCAGAAAGAGAAATTCATCTCTTGTCGGGGTACTGAACGGAATCGATTATGCTGCCTGGGACCCTGTCACCGATATCTTCCTGCCCCAAAATTATAATAGTTCAGACCTCTCAGGGAAGCAAGCCTGCAAGAAACACTTAATAGAAAAAACCTCGCTAAGGAATACGGAGCCATGTCCGCTCATATGTTTTATTGGGAGGCTCTCTTCACAAAAAGGGCTGGATCTGCTGGCGGACGCAGTTCCCGATATGATCAACCTGGGGGCCAATATAATAGTCATAGGCAAGGGTGATGGCCGCTATCAAAATATGCTGCATGCTTTAAACAAACGCTTCGGCGAGAGATTTTTCTTCTGTACCGGATTCGATGAGCCTCTGGCCCATCTCACCTATGCAGGCTCAGATATTTTTTTAATGCCGTCGAGTTACGAGCCTTGCGGGCTCGGGCAGATGATTGCTATGCGTTACGGTACCATTCCAGTGGCATACAGAACAGGGGGGCTATCGGACACTATAGAAAGCAACCATACCGGATTTCTCTTTGGAGAATACAGCCTGCCCTCATTTATGCGTGCTGTGAGAAAGGCCTTAAAAACCTTTGATGATAAGAGGGCCTGGCGGAAAATGATTGGCAACGCAATGGGCAGGGATTTCTCCTGGAAAAAATCGGCCCGTGCTTATATTGCAATTTATCAAAATGCGTTAAAATGAATTAGCGGGGAAGTGCTTTGCGAATTTCACGAGACCATGATGGAAAACGATAGAAATACGAATGAAGAGTCTTTGTTGAACGACAGCATGACAGAAGCGTTTAAACAAGCGCAGGCGAGTCCGGGTTCTTGCCTGGACGTTACAAAAGAACAGCTCAACAGGCTGTCGGTCATACATGAACTCACCAAAGCCATTATATCAGCGAATAATTTCAACGAGCTGCTCGAAAAAATTTCCAGGGAAACGGCAATACTCTTTAATGCGCGTGGGTGCATGATACGCCTTATCGAAGACGGCATGTTGAAAATCAAGGCCCATTATGGCTTCCCTGCTGAAATGAAGGAGGCCTTAACAGTTAGTTTGGGGGAAGGATTTATCGGCAGAGTGGCGGAAGAGGGGAAGACCATATTCATGCAAAGCCCTGATGATTTCGGTCGTCTTTCACAATATTTAGATATACAAACAGCTCTAAGCACTCCATTAAAAATCGGTGATCAAATAATAGGGACCTTTGGACTCTATAACAAAAAATCGTCTGACAAAGACGGAAACGAAACTGTCGTCCGATTTACATCGGAAGACGGGCTTACACTCGAAGTCTTTGCTTCCATTGCTGCAATCGTTATAGACAAATCCATTTTATACGAAAACACCCTCAGAAAAGAGAAAGAAGCCCTGATCGCGAAACAGCAGTTTGAGGATTTGTGGGACCACCTGCAGGGTTTTATAGAGAATTCCGCTGATGCGATTGTTACTACGGATATGAGGGGCATCGTTGCATCATGGAACATCGGCGCCGAGAAGATCTATGGCTATACCCGCAATGAGTCTATAGGGCAGTACATGCCTTTTATCCCTGATTTTCTGAGAGACTCTGAGAATGTCTACACAGAGCGGGTCAAAAAGGGAGAGACCATCAAGGATATCGAGACTGTCAGGAAGACTAAAGACGGGCGGCTTCTTGACGTTAATCTTACCCTGTCGCCCATCAAGGACTCCGCGGGCGCTGTCATAGGCATAAGCGGCATTGCCCGCGACGTAACAGAAAAAAAACGCATTGAAAAAGACCTGATAAGCAAAAATGCCGTGCTCTCAAAGCTGCTGATGATAAGCTCGGCAATGCGGGGCACCCTCGAACTGGACAAGCTCTTAAGGATGGTGCTGACCGCCGTCACCATGGGAGACGGCCTCGGGTTTAACCGTGCGATGCTCTTTCTGCTTGACGAGGCCAATAATACCCTGAAAGGCGCTATGGGTGTGGGGCCTTCAAGTCATGAGGAGGCATGGGAGATATGGTCGCGCCTGTCCACCGAACACAAGAGCCTTAATTCCATCATGGAAGAAATTGAGAAGGGCCCTCTAAGAAAAGATTCATTTATGGACAGGCTTTGCTGCGGCGTCGAGGTCTCCCTGGAAAGTGAAACGATCCTCACAAAGGCGCTGAAAGAAAAACAGGCTTTTAATGTGACTGATGTCCATGCCGAGCCTCTTTCTGATCCGATTCTCATACAGCAGCTCGGCACTCTTGCCTACGCTGCACTGCCTCTCATATCGCGGGACAAAGTAATCGGAGTTTTGTGGGTTGATAACGTTTTTACCAGCAGGCCGATTTCCGATCTGGACATGGAATTTCTCAGGGGTTTTTCCGACCAGATGGCCTCAGCCATAGAGAACGCCCGCCTCTTTGAGCATGTGGCACAGGCGGAACAGGAGTTGGAAAATATTTTTGAATCGATATCCGACCTGGTGTATTTCAACAGCAGTGATTACACGATCAAAAAAGCAAACAAATCGGTGCTGTCACGTCTCGGCAAGCCGCTTGAGTCCGTTATAGGCAAAAAATGCTATGAACTCTTCCACGGCACCGCCGAACCCTGGGCAAAATGCCCCCACCATAAAACCATACTCACCAGGGAGTCGTTTATCGAGGAGATCGAAGACCCGCATCTCGGCGGCACGTTTCTGTCCTCCAGCTCTCCCATCTTCGGCAAAGCTGGAGAGCTCATAGGCACGGTGCATATTGTCAGGGACATATCTGAGATCAAGAAACTGCGGGAAAAGGTAGCCACTGCCGACAGGATGGCGGCCCTCGGTGAAATGGCAGCGAAAGTCGCCCATGAAATAAGAAACCCTTTACTGTCCATAGGAGGTTTTGCGCGAAGGCTCGAAAAACGGCTGGAGAGCGATTTGAAAGAATACTCGAAAATTATCGTTGATGAAGTCAGCCGCCTTGAAGGGATCCTCAACGATACGCTCAGCTTTGTCAAGAGCTCACCGGTCAAGAAAGCGGCCGTAGACCTCGACGAAATCATTGACAATATCATCAATCTCCTCGAACCGTCAGTGCTCGAAAGAGGCAATCGCCTGACAAAAGAACTAACGCAGCCGGTCAGCATACAGGCTGATTATGACCGGTTCAAAGAGGTTCTTCTCAACCTCGTCACCAACGCCAATGAATCTACAGACAACGGAGATATAATCATAAGGGCCTATCGTCGAACGGTGCTGTCCGGACCGGATTTGATGGGGCATGCAGCTGAAAGCAGCAAGGTCATTATTGAAATAGAAGACAGCGGCTGTGGAATAAGAGAAGAGAACCTTAATCGCATTTTCGACCCGTTCTTTACAACACGTCCGACCGGGACCGGCCTGGGCCTTTGCATAACTAAAAGGATTGTTGAAGAGCACGGTGGAAGAATTGAGGCAGAAAGCAAATGGGGAGCGGGCACAAAATTCAAAATTTATTTGCCGTTAGAGGAGGACTGATATGAAAATACTGGTTGTAGATGATGAAAAAAACATACTTAAACTTTACCAGGTCGAGCTTGAGGACGAGGGATACTCTGTAGTCACGGCCAATTCAGGCAAAGAGGGACTGGAGGTATTTGAAAGGGAAAACCCCGATATCGTCACCCTTGATATTCTCATGCCTGACCTGGACGGGATTCAGGTATTGAGACTGATGAAGGAGAAAAGGCCCAATGTGCCGATCATTATGCTGACCGCTTATGACTACAGGGACGACTTTTCGGTGTGGGTGTCCGATGCCTACGTGGTCAAATCATCGGATTTGACCAATCTGAAGGCCACCATAAAGAAATTGATTAATAAGACAACCTCATAGTAAACGGGCTAAAGGCTAAGGGTAAAAGGCTAAAGACTGGTAAAAACAAAAAATAATAATTAGAAGTTATCTTTTGTTTTCGCCTCTTGCCATTTGCCTTTAGCCTTTAGCCTGTTTACTGCTTAATATTTGTGCTACAATTATGTTGCTCGGGGAAATTGCAGGACCATGCCGGCGCGGCAGCGCTTGCAATCATAGATAGAGGTTTCAATATTTTCTAAACTGCGCGGACAGATAAATCAGGAGGGAAATCATGTCGAAAGAACTTGGGAAATCGGCTGCCGATTATTGCGAGACAAAAGAATGTGCCACCGGGGCTCCGGAAAAGCCCCGCAGCATGGGATGGAAAGAACTGTATTTAAAGGAGGACTGGTGGGCCATCTATGTCGGCTTTGGCATTGCGCTGCTTTGCCTTATCGCTTTTTTTAACGGCTCGACATTTGCTAAATCGCTTGCAATCAATCCGGGCGGTTTGAAATGGACTCCCGATTCTTTCGGAAAGGTGGTTGACCACTTCTCAAATAACGTAGGTCTCTACGGCATACAATTTCTGTTCTGGCTGGTCATATTCAGCATTACGACAAAGATAATGCGCATAAAGACATCAGAGTTTATTCCCGCGTTTATCATTCTCTATATACTGTCAATATTAGCCTTCCTGATTGCCGGATGGAAGGACTCGGGCCCCTGGATGCTGGAGCCGCCGATTGCGGCTCTTTTGATAGGGCTTGTAATAGCAAACGTTTTCCCCTTTCCCAAATGGATGGATTCCGGCTTCAGGGTGGAATACTACATCAAGACAGGCATTGTGCTTCTCGGCGCTACATTTCCGCTCAACCTTGTGGCATCAGCAGGACCGGTTGCCCTCTTTCAGGCAACAGTGATATCTGTTACGACATGCCTGACAATTTACTTTGTTGCAACGAAGGTCTTCGGACTCGATAAGCGGCTTGCAGCGGTAATCGGCACAGGAGGCGCCGTATGCGGCATATCCGGCTCGATGGCTATCGCAAGCGCGGTTGGCGCCAAAAAGGAGCATTTGTATACCTCTGTTACCCTCGTAGTCGTCTGGGCTATATTCATGGTTTTCTTTATCCCTTTTGTGTCAAAGACGCTTAATCTGAATCCTGGAATAGCCGGGGCATGGGTCGGGACCTCAGAGTTTGCTGATGCCGCAGGTTTTGCCGCTGCCAGCGCCTATGGGAAAATGGCAGGCAACGAGGACGCGGCCATCCAGGGCTTTACCTTAATGAAGGTCATCGGCAGAGATATCTGGATAGGCATCTGGTCATTTGTCTTTGCCCTGATTGCCTGCCTGAAATGGGAGAAAGAGGAGTGCGGGGTAAGGCCGAGCGCCATGGAGATATGGTGGAGGTTCCCGAAATTTGTGTTAGGGTTTTTCCTGGCGTCGCTGCTCATGACAATTATAGCAGCCGGCTATTCTGCGGCAGACTTCAACAAGGTCTTCAAACCGGGTGTCTTTGGACCTATTGCAGGACTACGCACATGGGCCTTTATTTTCTGTTTCATGAGTATCGGGCTTACGACGCGCTTCAAGGAGCTCAAATCCGCCGGGGTGAAACCTTTCATCTCATTCACTGTTGGGGTTTTGGTAAATGTGACGCTGGGTTTTCTTCTCTCTGTTTATGTGTTCGGCAGTCATTGGATGACCCTCGGAAAATAAAATACCTCATCGTTCAGGAGGCGGATATGAGAGCAAAATGTATTGAATGCGGGTTCTTCCAGAACAACCCCGCAATAATCGAAACAGCCTTTCCAGGCTTGAACTCCCTGAGCTCCGCCTATTCATCCGTGAGGGCAGAGTCCGGCATTTGCGAGCGTCTTGAACTCTTTATATCATCACGGTATGGCTGCAAATTTTTTTCGCCCGGCGAGGAAAACAATAAAAATTGTTAAAAAATAAAGGGGGACGACAATCCCCCTTTATTTTTTCTTATTTCCCTGCCTGTGAGAGATGGCCTTATCAATAGCCTCCACTATGGCGCCTGGAGTGAAAGGATTTTCTATATAATCAAAAGCCCCCAGCTTTATGGCCTCCACAGCGGTATTGATCGTCTGGTAGCCCGTGATCATTATTACTTCAATATCCGGCCACTCTTCCTTGACCTTTTTTAACACCTGCATTCCGTCGATATCAGGCATTTTAAGATCGGTCAGGACAACATCCACCGCGTCTTGCGCAAGAAGGCCCAAACCTTCTGCCGCACTCTTTGTGGTCTTGACCTCGTACCCCTCCGGAACGAGGATACGCTGACAGCTTATCCGAACAATATCTTCATCATCTATAATAAGCACCCTGCCTTTATTCATATCAGCCATTTCCCAGAGGAAGACTTATAAAAAAGCTGGTCCCCTTTCCCGCCTCGCTTTTCACTCTGATTGCTCCGCCATGGTCTTCTATTATACCATGACTGACCGCAAGACCTAAACCAGTGCCCTTCCCAACCGGCTTGGTGGTAAAAAAAGGTTCAAATATTTTTGGCAGATCCTTTTCGGAAATGCCGGACCCCGTATCACTAAATTCAATTTCCGCAAACATACGGCCCTTGTCCATAGCACTCCGCGTCGAAATTGTCAGCGTACCTTCACCTTCCATCGCATCAGCCGCATTCACTATCATATTCATGAAGACCTGCTGCAGCTGCAGACCGCCGGCCAGCACCAACGGGAGAGATTCATCCATTCGGGAAATAATTTGTATATTGAAAAAATCGCCCGTGCGGCTGATAATGTCGAGAGTACCTTTCAGTATATCGTTGATATTGACCAAGGCCTTTTCAGTTGTTGTCGCCCTTGAAAATCCCAGAAGACCCTTAATTATACTTGAGCACCGGTTGGCCTGCTCAATAATGACCTCAACATCCTTCCTCTCCTGGCTGTCACGTGGAAGGGAATTCAACAGCAAGTGTCCAAAGGTAATGACCCCGGTAAGAGGATTGTTTATCTCATGGGCCACGCCTGCTGCCATGCGTCCCAGTGAGGCCAGTTTCTCTGACTGTATCAGCTGCGCCTGGGCATTTTTTATCATCTCGGTTTTCTCCTCGACCCTGTTTTCGAGCATTGTGCCCCACGCAATAAGCTCGCCCTTGGCCCTGGAAAGTTCCGCTGTCATAGCATTAAACGATTGCGCAAGCTCCCCCATTTCATCCCTGCTATTGATCGTGACCTTATGTCCCAGGTCGCCTGATGCAACCCGCTGCATGCCGTCAACAAGCACACTCACCGGAGTTGAAACCAGCTTCCATAAGATCGAGCACAGGACAACTGAAATAACAGAAAGAAATATAAACACAAAAGCAGCGATAGCCCAACTCTGCTGCCGTATTACCATTTCAAGATCAACGGATGACACGCCGTAGGGGGTAAAATTCCTGATCAATTCCTTTTTCTCGTAGGCTATAAGCAAATACCAGAACACAGCACTTACCACCACCATAAAACAGCCGATTGCCAGCAGCAGTTTCCCGGTAAGGGAATAAAAAGTCTTTCTCACCTTTACACGCATAATATATCCTTTCGCAGCCACGCTGTTTCTGTCAAGCCCGCGAAGCAAATCCCAAGTTGACTGGATACCGGTGGTAAGTTGTATTATTAACAATGCTTGAAATAATTCTCAAAATGCTGCGTAAAAAGGCCCATTCCCTTACCGGGAAACTTTTATTTGCGATAGGCAGCATGATGCTGTTTCTGGGGTTTATATTTGCCTTTAGTTTCATCAGACAATTCCCTGACGTGCCCCTCCGGAAGGTGCTTTTTTACGGCGGCCCCTTCGTGGTCCTTGTATCTTTTACTCTGTGCCTGATTCTTTATAATTTTGTTACAAAACCCCTTTCGTATCTGGTTGAAGGAATGAAACGCCTCTCATCAGGCGATATGGATTACAGAATTGACTTTCGCGGGTCTGATGAGATCGGGATACTGGCACGGTCCTTTAACTCCATGTCGGATGAACTGAAGGAATATAAAGAAAAAATGGAAAACTGGACCAAAAGCCTTGAAGACGAAGTGCAGAAAAAAACCTCTGAAATATACAAGGCCCAGGAACACCTGATCAATACAGAGAAGCTTGCCTCACTGGGACGCATGGCTGCCGGTGTCGCACATGAAATAAACAGTCCCCTCACCGGCATTGTCACCTTTTCCCATCTGATGCTGAAGCGTACCCCTCCTGAAAATGTGCAGGACGTTGAAGACCTTAACGTTATTATTGACCAGGCTGAACGGTGTTCAAAAATCATAAAGGGACTGCTCGGATTCTCCAGGAAGACCTCTTCGGAGAAAAGCATGATCAATCTCAATACACTGCTCGAAAACACGCTGGCAATGGTAAGGCATCAATCCAGGTTCTACAATATCCTTTTTGATCTTCGTTTAGACAGCTCTCTTCCGGAAGTGAATATTGATCCCAACCAGATCCAGCAGGTCTTTTTGAACCTGCTGATCAATGCCGCGGATGCAATGGAAAAGAAGGGAAAGATAATCCTGGCAACAAGGCCTGTTGAGAACGACGGCGCCAGGTTCGCTGAGGTTGAAGTTACCGACAGCGGCCCGGGCATTCCCGAGCACATCCGCAGCAGGATATTTGAACCGTTCTTCACGACCAAGCCGGTCGGCAAAGGAACAGGGCTCGGACTTGCCGTAAGCTATGGCATTATAAAAAAGCACGAAGGCACTATATTTATCGGGAACTCACCGGGCAGCGGAGCAAGCTTTTACATCCGACTCCCGGTGGCCCGGCACCTTGACTGAGGAGGCGCATGCAATGCATCTTTCGAAAATAATAGAACTGGTAAATGGCAACGTCGTGATCAACGGCGGCGTTGAAGCAGTGGAAATTACCTCTGTCTGCAGCGCCGACCTTTTAAGCAATGTATTACGCTACGGTAAGAAAGGCGCTTTACTGGTCACCTGCCTGAATCAGCCCCAGGTCATCAGAAGCGCCGAAATCTCGGATATTCCGGCGGTACTTCTGGCTTTAGGCGGGATACCGGAAAAAGACATGCTCGCGCTTGCCCGAGACAAAAACATCGTTCTCATAACAACGTGCTTACCCATGTACACAACGTGCGGGATACTCTATACCGCCGGGTTGAGAAGCTGTGTGGACGATTGTGAGGAATGATGCCTGAGTCCGGGCCAGTGGAAGGAAGTTTCCATCTCATGGGCGGTGATTTCACGAATGCCGGCTCTGCTTCAAGCGAATTAAAGGCTAAACTCGTCAAATTCGGGGTGGCGCAGAATATAGTAAGAAGGGCGGCCATAGCGGCCTTTGAGGCCGAGATGAATGTGATCATACATGCGGTGGCCGGTACCCTGCATTATCTGATCACCACTGAAGCCCTCACGATTACCGTCACCGATATGGGACCCGGCATCAAGGATATCAAACTGGCCATGCAGGAGGGATATTCCACTGCCCCTGACTGGGTCCGGGAGATGGGCTGGGGGGCCGGGATGGGCCTTCCCAATATCAGCAAACACTCCGACGCATTTAAGCTTGATACAGTTGTCGGAGAAGGGACAACCCTCGAAATGTTTTTCTACATTAAGGAGAGAAATGCTGACGGTTAGCGCTATTGCCGAAAAACTTGGATTGAGAGTAGCGGTACAGGGAGACTTATCCGAAATCGTGAGCGGTTGCTACATCAGCGACCTCCTTTCAGATGTGATGGCGCACAGTAATGACCATGAACTGTGGATAACGCTGCAAACACACCCGAACATTGTCGCAGTGGCTGTCATCAAAGGGATATCCGCCCTGATTTTAACAAACGGAAGAAATCCTGAACCTGCTACAGTAAAAAAAGCCGAGGCTGAAAAAGTGACAATCATGATAAGCCCACATTCCACATTCGAGCTTGCGGGACTCCTCTATCCTATGATAAAAGACAGCCTGCCTCCTCAGGCAGGCCCATCTTGAGCAGCCGGTTTGCCTGCAGTGAGATACTTCAAAGCGGATCTTCATATCCATACCTGCCTTTCACCGTGTGCTGAAATAGACATGACCCCTCGGCGGATTATAAATTCGGCCCTCGACAAAGGGTTGCACATAATTGCGGTAACAGACCATAATTCTTCCGAAAATACCGGGGTTGCAGTCAAGACAGGACGGGACAAAGGCATTACTGTTCTGCCCGCTATGGAATTGACCTCTCAGGAGGAGGTCCACGTACTCGCTATTTTTAATTCAGCAGAGAACGTTGCCGCAATGCAGAGTATCATCTATGATACGCTGCAAAGCGGTATTAATGATGAATTCGCAATAGGATATCAATTGGTCGTAAACGAACTCGATGAAATCCTCGACTACAACAAGAGGCTCCTCATAGGGTCAACGAGCCTTTCTCTCGGCGAACTGGTAACAAACATTCATGCCTTTGGGGGGATAGCGGTTGCAAGCCATATTGACAGGCAGAATTTCAGTGTCATATCCCAGCTCGGGTTTATTCCGGACGATGTCTCCTTCGATGCCCTGGAGATTTCGTATGCCATGGATTTACCGGATGCGACCATACAATTCGGCGGCAATGCCGGGATACCATGGATTACCTCATCGGATGCCCACAGTCTGGGTGATATAGGCAGGAGATATACGACTTTTCTGCTCAATGAACCCTCATTTGATGAGATCGAACGGGCGTTTAAAGGCGAAAGAACAATTCAATGGGGGGGGGAATAATTACGAATTAGGAATTACGAATCAGGAATTAAAAAAAAGAACATAATTCTTTTTCCACAATTCGTAATTATTAATTCTTAATTCGTAATTTAAAGGAAAGATGGAAGATTTATCACTGCACATGCTTGATATAGCGGAAAACTCCATCGATGCGGGGGCCACTAAAATCGATATAATCATAAAAGAGAGTTCTGCCGAAGATCGGCTCACTTTCAGCATCTGCGATAACGGCAGGGGGATGGACTCCGAAACACTTGAGAAGGCAAGCGACCCTTTTTTTACAACAAAAAAGGTAAGGAAAAGGAGATTCGGCCTTGGCATTCCGCTGCTCAAACAGGCGGCTGAAGAATGCAACGGCGCCTTTTCCCTGGAATCCTCGCCAGGCAAAGGGACTCTCATCAAAGTGGTATTCCAGCGCAGCCATATAGACAGAAAGCCTCTGGGAAATATAGGGGCAACGATGGCCGTCCTTATAAGCGGCCACCCTGAAATAGATTTTACGCTTACATATGTCATGGACGATTTTTCCTATCAGTTTGATAGTCGGGCAACAAAAGAAGCGCTCGACGGAGTGCCAATTAACCTGCCGGATGTTTTAAAATTAATACAGGGCGACATCAACGAAGCAGTGCATGGAGACGAAGCATATGGCACATAGTCAAGTGTTGCAATCCAGCCAGTACAGGGTTGTTTTTCTTTGCGAGCGAATAGTCCGCTGTGCCGGCCCTGCTGTCTATAAGGAATGTCATCTGTGTTCAAGTTTTATATGTGGGCTCGGCGTTACTCGCCCACTGCTGATAACCCAGGCGCTCGACTGCAGAAAAACAACCCTGTACTGTCTGAATTGAGAAATGAGGTGTTTGAAACATGACCCTTCTTAATCCTTCCATACTGATTGTTGATGATGAGGAGATTATACTTTCAAGCTGTTTGAGAATCCTTTCAGCTGAAGAGTATACGCTCGATACCGCTGAAAACGCCGGTATCGCTCTCGAAAAACTGCGAAAGAGCCACTTTGACCTCGTGCTCACAGATATTATTATGCCCGGGGCCACCGGCATGGACCTGCTTAAAAAAATCAAAGAGGAGCAACCT
>JBEKJD010000024.1:0-26715 GCA_050011415.1 Dissulfurispiraceae bacterium
GTTCGAACAGGCTGTATGCGGTTTGGCCCATAGTCAGGAATTGACCACTTTTACTCTTGTCATTATTCGGAGAGCTGCTTCAGGTTATCGCAGGAATTCTTATCGCCCATATCACATGCCTTTTTATAATCAGCCGATGCCTTCTTTAAATAGGCAAACCCCCTGGAGACATAAGCTTCAATAAAAGCCGGCCTTATGGAAAGCGCCATATTGAAATCCGCTATGGCCTCATCGTACTGGCCCCTTCTGGAATATGCAATACCGCGGTTCTGGTAAGCTGCGGCAAATCTGGGGTTGAGGGCAATAGCTTTTGTATCGTCCTCGATGGTATTACTGAACAAATTTTTCATGAAATAGGCAAGGCCGCGGTCATAATACATTTCCGCATCGTCGGATTTTATGATAATAGCCTTGTTGAAATCCTCGATCGCCTCATCGTATTGACGCAATTTGTAATAGGATTTTCCCCTATAGTAGTAAGAGGTCGGCAGCTCAGGGACAATAGAAATTTCGTTGCTGTATTCTTTAATCGCCTCGGCAAACTTTCCATCATTGTAAAAGCTGGTTGCGCTGTCAAAGTGCGACTGCGCGTCGGCGCCCAGGACCCGACCGGCTCCGCACACCATGAACAGGGCTGCAAAAAATACCGCAGTATATAATTGTTTCATGCCTGACTCCCTCTTTTTTGTGGATATTCCCATGGGTAATTCTTTTTATATTACCTTATTCCGTTAAAATTGGCTATTTAAAGTCTGTTTTAAACTACAAATTGTTGTCATTGCCTCGAAAGAAACCCCGTGATCTGTCACTCCGGCTTGTCCGGAGTCTATTATAAGAGCATGGAAAGATTCCGGACAAGCCGGAATGACAGAAAGAAGTGACTTTATAAACAGACTCTATTTAAGCGCTATGTACTCTTTTGCCACTGCGGGGTACAAAGCCGGATTGAACAAAATATTGGTAATGAAATAGCACTCGTGGGTGCAATAGCATTGTTTGTCCGCTATTGAACGTATGACTTCCGCAGCCTTATCAGAACACAACAGCTTTTTGATATCTCCGTCACAGTCTCTCACATTGCCCAGGGTTTGGCCAAGTATTTCGCAGGGGAACACATCGCCGCCTTCGGTAAGTACGAGGTTCAGCCTGCCTGCATAACAGGAGATAAGTCTTTTTTGTTCGAGGAATGTCCTGTGTATCAGGCGGCGCTGTACAATATCCTGTGCAGCCTTGATACGCGCTCCCCTGAACCGGTATCGCCTGGAACAACTGCCCTTCATATCGCCTTCGAGCCTGCCTATTGCCCGGTTGTAACATTCCATGTCCACATCTCTATACTGTCCGTTTGCCAAATCCCCCCGCACCAGTGAAATCGTGTGGGTCTTTATATGCTCCAGGCTTCTTACAAAATCTATTATCCCATCCATGGAATACTGGTTTTCAGAGCAAAACACTGTATTTACACCGAGTTCGAAATTCGGATAAGCGTCAACAAGCTCTGCGAGCATCCTGTATGTATGCATCGTTTTGTCAAAGCTCCCGGGCGTGTTGCGCAACACATCGTGCGCCGCGCCAAGCCCGTCGATTGAAAGCTTTACAGCAATAACGCTTTTCTTACAGTACTTAAGTATCTGCTCTGTCCTGAAGCGAATGATATCGGTCAGGAGACCGTTTGTGGGATAAAGCATTATGGCAGGTTTGTTGTTGTTGTAAAATACCCTGCTTATTTCGAAAAGGTCGTCCCTCAGGTAAATTTCGCCCCCTGAAAATGCAAGCCACAGGAGGCTCCCCATAGAGCGGGAAATTCTTTCAATTTCATCCAGCGAGAGTTCTGCAGGGGAATAGTTCGCAGGCCGGTGCTTTCCTTTGAGATAGAAACAGAACGGGCAGTTTGCATTACATCTCCGGGTCAGGAAAAAAGTCAGGTGGATCGGCCTTGTTTTCCTGAAAATCTGAACGATGTGGCGTGCCGGTGAGTGCATAATTTATAATACAACATGAAGAAAAAAGTTGCCGTTATCGTCACTGACAGACAACAGGAGGCCCTGAGAATGGCAGTAGGCCTCACCCTTGCCGATAACAAGGTGACCGTGTTTGTCATGGACCGTGCCCTTGAGCCCGGAGAGATGACCGATCTCAATCTCCAGACCCTCGGCGAAATGGGTGCGGAGATATTCTCCACCATGCCCGGAAGCGGTCTGCAAGTATTGTCCGACGGGGAGGTCGCGCGCATGCTGGTTGAATTTGATACGGTAATCCCTTATTGAGTAATGCATGCTTCACTTTATAAATTAGATTGACATGTCCTGTATACTATTGTTATAAATAATAACTTATGCTCCAGAAAACACATAAGATATGGATGGACGGCAAGCTGGTGCCGTGGGACAAAGCAACGGTGCATATTATGACGCACACATTGCATTACGGTCTCGGGGCCTTCGAAGGTATCAGGTGCTACAGCACGCCGAGAGGCCCTGCTATCTTCAAACTGGATGATCACATCAACAGGCTTTTCCAGTCTGCGAAAATATTCCTTCTGAAGATGCCATACACCAGGCAGGAGATTAAGAACGCGATAATTGAGACTGTCCTCGCTAACAAGGTCAAGGAATGCTATATCAGGCCGCTGGTATATATAGGTTACGGAGCCATGGGGCTATACCCCAAAGGATGTCCCATATCCGTTGCTATCGCCGTATGGCCGTGGGGAGCATACCTTGGAGAGGAAGGCCTGAAACGCGGCATACGGGTGAAAGTTTCTTCATTCATCAGAAACCATGTGAACTCAAACATGTCTCGCGGCAAGATCTGCGGCCATTATGTCAATTCCCAGATTGCCAAAAAAGAGGCGATCTCCTGCGGTTATGATGAGGCGCTGCTGCTTGATACCGAGGGGTATGTGTCCGAAGGCACTGGTGAAAATATCTTTATTGCAAGGAACAACACTCTCAAAACAACACCTCTGACCTCGATACTCGAAGGGATTACCCGTGACAGTATAATTACTATTGCGGAAGATTTGGGCGTAAGGACCATCGAAACCCGCTTTACCCGGGATGAAGTCTACATTGCCGATGAGGCATTCTTTACAGGGACCGCAGCAGAGATAACTCCCATCAGGGAACTCGACGGCAGAGTTATCGGAGAGGGAAGTGCGGGCAAAATAACAAAGAAACTGCAATCAGTTTTTTTTGATATTGTGAAAGGGAAAAACAGGAAATACGAATCGTGGCTCACTTATATTAAATAAGACGAACAGACACCAAAAAAAAGGCGACTTATGCAGTCGCCTTTTTTTTTATGCTTACCGTACTATTTCTTGTGACACTTGGAACAGTTGGCTGCGTCGCTTGCGTTAAAAGCCTTTTTGCCATCATGGCAAACGCCGCAAAACTTTCCTGCCTTGATGTCGGCCATCTTGAATGCAGCCGCACCCTCCTTGCCGGGTCCCTTCATTGGAAAAATTTTTGTGTGGCAGTCATTGCATTTCAGGCCTGCACCACCATGAGCTTTGCCGTCAAAAACAACCTTTCCCATTGGTCCGCCAGCAAACTCAACAGTCTTTCCGGAAGGAACCGCCATGGCGCTGCCGACAAAAACAATAGCAATGATTACAACTAATAATGCTGTAAGATATTTCATTTCTTCACCCCCTTTCTAACCATAAAATATGAGTAAGAACTATGTAATTTGAAGTATTCTACTATTTTACTACAAAAAAGTAAAAAGGCCAAATTTTTTACATTATTTATGGGACCAGTTCAGCCAAGCTTCTTCCTGAGCAGATCATTCAGCAGTTGCGGGTTTGCCTTGCCTCTTGTAGCTTTCATTACCTGACCAACAAAGAATCCCAGCAATTTATCTTCTCCAGACCTGAAGCGTCCGACCTCTGCTGCATGTTTCGCAAGGATTTC
This sequence comes from Dissulfurispiraceae bacterium, assembly GCA_050011415.1. Lineage (GTDB taxonomy): Bacteria > Nitrospirota > Thermodesulfovibrionia > Thermodesulfovibrionales > Dissulfurispiraceae > JADFXI01. The sequence continues at coordinate 3,918 of JBEKJD010000024.1, forward strand.
ATCAACAGCTTTCTCTATTGCCCCTTCATCGCTAATCTGGACAAGCCCCTTTTCTTTTACGACTCCTTCAGCGTCTTTGCCGGTCCTGAACATCTCTTCAAAAACCGTTTTTGCTATTTTCCCGCTGATTGTTCCGTTGTCAATCAGCCGTAGCAGGCCCGCAAGCTGCCCTGGTTGCAGAGTGCACTCTTCAATCGATCTGCCGGCCTCGTTGAGCAGTCTCATCACTTCACCCATTATCCAGTTTGATACTGCTTTGGGCTGCCCTCCCTCTCTGACAGCGCTCTCATACCAAACAGATAATGCCTTTTCCGAGGTGAGGAGTTCCGCATCATATTCGGGGATGCCGTACTGTGACACAAAACGTTCACGCTTTGCATCAGGCAATTCCGGAAGTCCGGCCTTTATTGAATCAATCATTTCCCGGCCTATTGCCATTGGCACAAGGTCCGGTTCGGGAAAGTAACGGTAATCGTGAGCTTCTTCCTTTGATCTCATGGACTGAGTTATACCGGCGCCGGCATCCCAGAGCCTTGTTTCCTGCACTACCTTGCCGCCATCTTCCAGTATCTTTATCTGGCGCTTTATCTCGTATTCCAGGGCCCGTTCCACAAATCTGAAAGAATTCATGTTCTTCAGTTCCGCTCTGACCCCGAAGGCCTCTTGCCCGACAGGACGTACCGAAACATTGGCGTCGCATCTTAGAGAACCCTGCTCCATATTGCCATCGCACACCCCGATGTGCCTTACAATGCTTCTGATTTTTTTCATGTACTCTGCCGCTTCCCGGGGACTCCTGATATCAGGCTCCGAAACTATTTCCATGAGGGGAACGCCCGAACGGTTCAGATCGACAAAACTGTGACTACCCTTTGCCTCATGGATGTTTTTTCCTGCATCATCTTCCATATGTATTCTCGTGATGCCGATTTTCCTTACTTCGCCATCCACAAGGATTTCTATGAAGCCCCCAATACATAAAGGGAGTTCATACTGGCTTATCTGGTAACCTTTAGGCAGGTCAGGGTAGAAATAATTTTTCCTTGCAAACCTGCTGTTTGAGGCAATGCTGCAATGCATGGCAAGGCCGGTCCTGATAGCGAACTCGACTGCTTTCCGGTTGAGCACCGGCAGTACGCCCGGCATCCCGATACAGACCGGGCATGTCTGAGTATTGGGTCCAGCTCCGAATTGTGTTGAACAGCCGCAGAATAATTTTGTATCAGTCTGCATCTGGGCATGCACTTCGAGCCCAATAACAGCCTCAAAACGTCCGGCGGAAAGCGCCGGGCGTGCTTCAGCGCCTACTGTTGGTTCAGCGTCTGACTTCATAGCTGCGGCCTCCTTGTATGCCAGTCAGTGCTTTGCTCGTAGGCATAGGCGACCTTAAAAATAGACTCTTCATCAAAATGCCTTCCGATTATCTGAAGACCGACAGGCAACCCGGCATTTGTAAAACCGCAAGGCATGGACAGAGCCGGAACACCTGCAAGATTTATTGAGATAGTAAAAATATCAGATAAATACATCTGGAGAGGGTCGGTCGCTTTTTCACCGATCCTGAATGCAGCGCTGGGCGATGTCGGGGTAATAATTACATCCACGTGCTTAAAGGCATTGTCAAAATCCTGTTTTATTAAAGTCCTTGCCTGCTGTCCTTTCTTGTAATATGCATCATAATAGCCCGCTGACAAGGCATAGGTGCCAAGCATTATCCGCCTTTTGACCTCCGGACCGAACCCCTGGGCACGCGTGTTCATGTACATATCGAGCAAGTCTTTTCCACCAGCCCTGAAGCCGTATTTGACGCCGTCATAGCGGGCGAGGTTCGATGATGCCTCTGAGGTGGCAAGAATATAATACGTGGCAATAGCATATCCTGTATGGGGAAGAGAGACTTCAACAGCAATAGCACCCAATGACTCAAGCTTTTTTATAGCTGTGCGAACTGCGTCCTCCACTTCTTTATCCATACCCTCTACAAAGTATTCCTTCGGGATGCCTACCTTCAGCCCCTTGATATCCTGTCCTAATGCCATGGCAAAATCAGGCATGTCAACCTGCGCCGAAGTGGAATCACCTGAGTCATGCCCGCCGATCACATTCATCATGATAGCCGCATCTGTAACATTCTTGGTTATTGGGCCTATCTGGTCCAGCGATGAGGCGAAGGCCACAAGTCCGTATCTCGACACGCGGCCATAGGTGGGTTTCAGTCCAACTATACCGCACAGCGCTGCAGGTTGTCTTATGGAGCCCCCGGTATCGGAGCCGAGCGCTGCGATGCATTCGTCTGCAGCAACCGCAGCAGCCGAGCCTCCGCTGCTGCCGCCCGGGACACAGTCCAGATTCCAGGGGTTCCTTGTAGTATGAAAGCTTGAATTCTCTGTGGAGGACCCCATGGCAAATTCATCGAGATTAGTCTTGCCGACCATAATATAGTTCTGCCCTGCAAGACGACCTGTAACCGTACTCTCATAAGGCGGAATAAAATTATAAAGAATTTTCGATGCGCAGGTAGTCAGCACGCCCTTTGTGCACATATTGTCCTTGACAGCAACCGGGATACCGGTAAGCAGGGATGCCTTGCCGGACTGAATTGACTCTGAGGCTGACTCAGCCATCCTGTATGCAGAATCGCTGGTAATGGTTATGAAAGCCTTGACCCTGTCTTCAACCTCCCTGATACGTCCATATGTATCATCGAGAAGGTCACGGGGTGTGATCTGCCGGTTATCAAGCATCTTCCTCACTTCAGAAATAGTGAGTTCGTTAAGTTTCAATATGATGCCTCCAAAATACAGCGCTAAGTGAAAATATTATCACTCTGATACCAAGATTTGCAAGGTTATGCCGTCATTTCTGGTAGAATAGCCTTATGCAGAAAAAAAATCTTAAGATTATCCGGGAAGAAAAAACCGTTCAGGCCATGATAAGGATTTACTGCGGTGATAAACACGGGACAAAGAACTCACTTTGTACTGATTGTAAAGAACTGGCTGCCTATGCAAAGTCGCGTCTCGCAAAATGTCCACTCCAGGAAGCCAGGACAGCGTGTGCAAAATGCCCGGTACACTGTTATAAACCTGCCATGAGAGACAGGGTGAGGGATGTTATGCGGTATTCAGGTCCGCGGATGACCTATAGGCATCCTGTATTGGCGCTGTTTCACTTTGTATACGGGATCAAACAGCCGCGCAAGAAACGATAATCTATATGATGGACTGTTAGTAATGAAGGATATCATAATAGTTCCCGCTTTGGACCGTTCAAAAAGGCTCGATGTCTTTGCAGCAGAAAAAACCGGCATCACACGCTCGCAAATCCGCATACTTATTAAAAAAGGCAATCTTATGGTCAACAACCATGTTGCCAGCCTTAGTTACAAGGTGCAGCCTGATGATATTATCGAAATCGCTCATCCGGAGCCTGAGACTGACATGCTCATTCCTGAAGATATCCCCATAGACATTCTTTACAGTGACGAACATCTTGTCGTAGTCAACAAGCAAGCGGGAATGGTAGTATACCCTTCTGCCGGACACAGGCAAGGCACATTGCTGAATGCGTTGGCATCACGCTTCAAAAAGATGGCGGGCATCGGAGCGCCTCTGCGGCCGGGCGTTATCCACCGCCTGGACAAAGACACTTCCGGCGTTATGGTCGTTGCTCTTGATGACCATGCCTATTATGGACTTTCTGAACAATTCAAAAACAGAACGATACAGCGGCGCTATAATGCTCTCATATACGGTAATATCCGGGAAGACTCAGGTGAAATTATAATGAATATAGGACGTTCCTCTTCAGACAGAAAGAAGATGTCTACGCGGACACGTCACGGTTATCCAGGCAAAACTCGGCACCGGCAGGACCCACCAGATCAGAGTGCATTTTGCAGCAATAGGGCATCCGGTGCTTGGTGATTTAACATACGGCAGAAAAACGTCGGTCGAGGTAGGACATGGCCGGGTCATTTTTCCCCGTCAGATGCTGCATGCAGAACTGTTAGGCTTCACCCACCCGGCCACAGGACAGTACATCGAATTTTCAAGCCCGTTGCCGGAGGATATGAAAAAATGTATTGAAGAACTGGAGACAATAACATGACAGTTGTGATAATATAAAGAAACTTGATTCGTGTAACCTGTTGATTTACAAGGCGTGCGCCCATAGCTCAGTTGGATAGAGCGTCGGACTACGAATCCGCAGGCCGGGGGTTCGAATCCTCCTGGGCGCACTTATTTTTTTTGGACATTGATTAGAATCCAGAGGAGCATTAATGGGCTTGTCCGGAGAGATGCCGCTAAAGAAGCTCACGGCAATAAAAATAGCCGGAGTATATGCCCTGGCCGGCTGCCTGTGGATACTGTGTTCTGATCGCTTAATAGCAGAAATCTTCCATGATATTCCGAAGCTCATACAAATAAGCACTTTCAAAGGCTGGTTTTTTATCGGGATCACTTCCTGGATGCTGTATATCTTTATACAGCGGGAAATGGGCCTGGTCCAGCGCTCTGAAGAAGCCCTTAAAGAATCAATCTCCAGGTTGAAAGATGAAAAAGCAAAATCCGAAGCTATGCTGGATGCAATCGGTGACGGTATCTGCATTATCGACAGGAATTTTATTGTAAATTATCAGAACCATGTACACCAGAATTCGCTGGGCCATCATGTAGGCAAATATTGCTACAGTTCATATGCCGGAAATGACAGCATTTGTGAAGGATGCCTTGTAAATATGGCGTTTAACGATGGCGGAGCCCATTACGCTGAGCGGTGCTATCCTGCCGCCGGCGGACTTCGCTATTTTGAAACTACCGCCTCCCCGCTTAGAGATGCTGAGGGCAGGATAGTCGCAGGTATTGAGATCGTCAGGGACATAACCGTCCGTAAAAAGGTTGAAAGCGATTTGCTCAGGACAAAAAAGCTCGAATCAATCGGAATTCTTGCACGTGGCCTTTCTCATGATTTTAACAATCTGCTGACCGGCATACTCGGCAATGTTTCTCTGGCAAAAGCATCGTTGAGGACCGAGGACCCTGTGTTTGCTTTGCTGACAAAGGCGGAAAACGCCTGTCTTCGTGCAGAGGAACTGACCTATCAGTTGAACACCGTTGCAAAAACCGATGAATCCTTCAAAAAGACTCTTTCTATCAGCGGTCTTGTAATGGATGCTGCAGGATTTGCGCTGAGCGACTCTCAAGTGGAATGTATATATAATATGCCGGATGACCTATGGCCTGTTACGGTAGGAGAGCATCAGATAGGCCAGGCGATCTATAACATAGTGGTCAACTCCCGCGATTCAATGGACGACAGGGGTCGCATCACAATAAGTGCGGAGAATTCTGTTGTCGACCGGAACAGTACCGAAGCTGTGAGACACGGAAATTACGTTAAAATAACTATTGCTGATGAAGGAGCCGGCATCGAGAAAGAACTGCTTCCAAAAATATTCGATCTTTATTTTACCACAAAAAAACTCGGGAGCAGCAAGGCAACAGGGTTCAGTCTTGCTGCGAGCTATTTTGCCATTAAGAATCACCAGGGATATGTTTTTGCCGAGTCAACGGTCGGGGAAGGGACCACCTTTTTCATTTATCTGCCCTCCGCACAGCCCTGTTAATCAGGAATCCTTTTGTCTTCAGGTGAGCGCATAAATATAACCGCAGGGAATCTGTGGCTATCCATATGGCAGCTTTCATGGCCCATGCTGCTCATTATGGTCCTTAACTTTTTAGTTGGGATGACCGACGTTTATGTTGCCGGATTCATCAGCCCCGAGGTGCAGGCGGTTGTAGGCTTCGTAAGCCAGATATTCTTTCTCAACATTATAGTTGCCAATGCCATCAGCGTCGGCTCTATTGCCCTGTTGGCGCGCTCGATAGGCGCCGGCGATTTTGGTGGTGCAGTGAAAATAGCACGCCAGTCGCTCATATTCGGCATTCTGGCTGCAATAGTGCTGATGATGGCCGGTCTTCTTTTTTACCGCGAGATTATCGGCATTGCAGGGTTTCCGGAAAATATTCGGGATATTGCGGCACGCTTCGTCAGGATCTTCGCCTTGTCGCTCGGGCCTAATTATATCCTCATTATCTCGAATGCCGTATTTCGTGCAAGCGGAGAGGTCAAGAAAGTCCTCTTTACCATGTCCTTAGTCAGTGTTGTCAACATTGCCGGAAATTTCGTGCTTGTCTTCGGAATACCTCCTTTCCCGGGCATGGGTTATACAGGCATTGCAGTCGCCACAGCGCTCTCTGTAACAGCGGGGATGACCGCAAACTTCATTCTATTCGCCCGGAGCAGGTGGAAAGCCATCTATAGGGCTCCGGCAGCCCTGTCGGGTAAGGTCATAAGCAGGATTATAAGTCTCAGTTGGCCGGCTGCGCTTCTTCAGATCGCCTGGAATGCCGGAAGTATTGTCCTTTATAACATATTGGGGAGACTCGGCAGCGTCAGCATCACTGCGCTCGCTTCTCTCACCAACGGTCTCAGGATAGAGGCAATTGTATATCTTCCGGCTTTTGCCCTGAACATGGCTGCAGCAGTGCTGGTAGGGCAGCATATGGGGGCAAAAGATATAGGCAGGGCAACGCAGGTGGGATGGAAAATGGCTTTGTCAGGGATTGCCCTTGTCAGTGCAATGGCAATCATTATATTTATTTGGGCCGAAGACTTTGCGTCAATAGTTGCCGGAAACCCGGCAGTGCTTAAAGAAACCGCCAGATACCTTAGATTTAACATGGTCTCAGAACCCTTCATGGCATTGAGCTCAATCCTGGGCGGAGGCCTTCAGGGGGCAGGAGACACCAGGGGAACAATGCGCGTAATTGTAATTGCCATGTGGGTCATCAGGCTTCCCCTCGCCTGGCTGCTCGCTATTGGTTTCGGCTATGGAGCGCCGGGGGTCTGGACCGCAATGGTTACTTCAATGGCAATTCAGGGTATACTTATGGGAAACAGGTTTCACCGCGGGTTATGGAAAAAAATAATTTTATAGTAATAGCGGGAGAGAGAAAATGCTGAAACTGTTTAATTCAATGGGGCGGAAGCTCGAACCATTCACACAGCGCCATACTGAGAAAGTGGCCATTTTTACCTGCGGGCCTTCTGTTTACCAGAAGTCCCATATAGGAAATTTCAGGACCTTTTTGTTCGAGGACGTCCTTTTGAGGTATCTGGAATATCTTGGTTATACAGTGGAGCGGGGCATGAATTTTACCGATGTCGAGGACAAGGCTATTGCCGAAGCCAAAGAACATAAGATGGGACTTAAACAGCTTACAGGTAAGAACATTAAAGTATTTCTGCGGGAAATGAAGCTCCTCTCCGCGAAGATCCCCGACTTTCTCCCCAGGGCATCGGAGAGCGTAGAAGAGGCCGTTGATATCATAGAGCACCTTGTCAAACAGCGCGTTGCCTACTGGTACAGGGGGAATGTATATTTTGATCCGCTGGCATTCCCGGGTTTCGGCAAACTTTTCGGACTCGACATGACACAGTGGCCTAAGAAAAAAATACGTTTTCATAAGGATACTTACCCCGGCATCAGGTGGAACCTTGGAGATTTCATTCTTTGGCACGGCTACAAGCAGGGAGATGCTGTTTTCTGGGACACAAAGATCGGCAGGGGCAGGCCTTCCTGGAACATCCAGGACCCGAGCATGATAGTCAGGCATTTTCATGAAACTCTAACATTTTTCTGCGGCGGCATCGACAACCTGTACCGTCACCACGATTATAACCTGGCCATACTCGAATCATTGAGACATTATCCCATGTACAGGTTCCGTCCCATGGCCTGTTTCTGGCTGCATTGCCGGCATCTATATATCAACGGCCAGAAGATGTCAAAAAGCAAGGGCAATATCTATTATATCGAAACCCTTCAGTCTCTGGGCTATACTCCTGCCGAAATCCGTTTCTTCCTCATATACAGTCATTACCGGCAGACACTCAATTACTCAGAAGACTTAATGCGTTCGACCTCTGAAAAGCTCAGACTCTTTAATAGGACCGTCAAAGCCCTGCAAAAGAAAATGCATCGTGATCAGCGCACCGACAGTCCTGCATCACGGGCTATAAAAAAACACTTCCGGACGCATATGGATAACGACCTCGATGTCAGACAGGCATTTGATCAGATATGCAATACGGTCATGAGCATGGACCCGTCACATACCGGAGCCGGCGATGCCGCCGCAATAATAGCGGCCCTGCAAGAAATCGATCAGGTGCTGAATGTTATTTTCTAGTGGCCAAAAAATCCGCGTCCGATTTTGTCAGGAATAAGGACCAAAGATATATTCTTCTTCAGACAAAAAGCTTTGACATCTTTGTCCATGACCGACCCGCTGGATGCAAAAATTGTTTTTATACCTGCTCTGGCAAGAACTTGCGGCCCGTCTGTAAAGGGGAAAAAACTGTCGCTGTATGCAACGGCCCCTTTTGTTTCATGTCCGGCGTCTTTAGCTCTGCTTAGGGCCAACTTGCAACCGCCCACCCTGTCCTGCTGGCCGGTGCCGTTGCCAATAAGGTATCCACCCTTTACAAGGGCGACCGTATTACTGTTGCTGGTTGATCCAATGGCCCAGGCGAGCAGGATATCAGCATAGTCGCGTTCTTTTATACGCCCGATCTTCTCCAACTCCGGAGCGCTCAGATCAGGGACGTATGAGTAGTTCGGCTGTTTCAGGAAACCGCCGCGCACATAACGGAATCGGGGAGCAAGATCAAGACTGCTTTGACCTAAATCAGCCAGGGCTGGATTAGATATAAACCTGCATTTGTCGCCTTTCCGTTCAAGCATCTTCACCGCCTCTTTCTCGAAAGAAGGAGCTATTATCCCATCAAGAAGTCTTCTTTTCCCTTTGTCCATACCATAGGTAAGCAGAATCCCGGCTTCTTTGACACCGATATGAAAATTCGTCATCACCAGACCGCCGAAAATAGCCCTCTTGTCTCCGATTATCATTTTTTTCAAAGTATCGCCTATTTTTTTTCCGATTGATGCGCCGCAAGGATTGCCGTGCTTTACTGCGACAGCAATATTCGGCAGCTCTTTGAAGTTGGATGTAAAAGCTGCCGCAATATGAGTGACTGTCTGCAGCAGCCGGTCTATGTCGCAGAGATTATTGTAGCTCGGGGAATCACCGGCAACCTGATTAAATTTATCCAACGCCAGGGGATCGTCCGTACCACCGCTATACAAGCCGGCAGGTGTTTGATAGCCGTTCTCGCCGTATTTGCAAGTCAATATTTTGCTTCCAACCAGGCCGTCAAGTTCACCATTGCTGTGATACTTTGCCGAGGCCAGGCAGTATTCCGAAACTATATACTCTGCCTTTGCGCAAAGCTTTGTGAGGACAATGTTCTTGTCCGGCTGGCCCTTTTTCAACCATTCAATAACGAATTGTCTATCGGCTGGATCGCAGACAACAATTCTCCTTCCCTTGGCTGCGGAACGCAACATTGCCGGTCCGCCAATATCTGTTTTTTCGATTACCGATTCCATCGTACTTCCCGGCTTTTTGATTTCATCAAGCAGCGGGTATAAATCAACGCATACCAGATCAATGTAGGGAATCCCGAGCTGCTCCATTTCTATTTTATCTTCATCAATAACTCTGGCCAACAAGCCGGCATGCACTTCTCTTGATAAAGTAACGACTCTATGTCCAAGTATGGCCTGACCGCCTGCGAGAGCCGCAACATCCTGAACAGGTATGCCTGCTTCAGATAACGTCCTGGCAGTTCCTCCCGAAGCCAGTATCCTCCAACCCAGAGCGACTAATGATTTGGCAAACTCTACAATGCCTGACTTATGATATACAGATAATAAGGCTATTCTCCCCCGTGCTTTTTGCATTTTTCCTCCAATGAAAAATTTCAGGAATACTTATTTTGTGTTATTTTGTTTCATAAGGGAATAAATTTAACACAACCCGTTAATGGATGAAATATTATCACAATGGAGGCAAACTATACCACTACATGCAATACAGACATTTAAATCCGCGCTATTCTTTATGTTATACTTTTGCAACAGCATTTGAGGGTCGCCGGGCTTTATAATACTTGAAAGGTTTCCTTTGCCCTATTAGGGGGATTTGTGATGGGTGATACGAAGAAAGTTGTTTTAGTCATTGCCGACATCAGCGGGTATACACGGTTTATGGTAACAAACAAGCTCGAAGTATTGCATAGCCAGGTAGTCATATCAGAATTGATTAAAACCATAATAGACCAGGTAGAAATCCCTCTTGAAGTATCTAAACTGGAAGGGGATGCAGTATTACTTTATGCCATTAAGGATGATTCTGACGCGGCCTGGGATGATACCAGAAAGGCCATTGGCGGTAAACTGATAAAATTTTTCGAGGCATTCTCAAGTAAGATTTCAGAGCTAAGCGGGACAAATCTCTGTGCATGCAAGGCATGCATAAATGTAACTCAGTTGAAACTCAAGGTAATAGTTCACAGCGGTGAAGCTCTTTTTTATAGCATCAACAAGTTCCAGGAGTTATCAGGAGTCGATCTCATCATTGTCCACCGGCTTTTAAAAAACTCAGTGAAATCAGACGAATATATCCTTATGACTGAACAGGCCTATAGGGATATAGAATTCCCTGAAAAGATCCCGGTGAGTGACGGCGAGGAAAAATATGATGAAATAGGCAGAATAAAAACTTACACGTATCTCCTGTCTGCCTCTGTGGGGACTATATCGGACAGGAAAGAACAATTTTCAATATTCAGTAAAGTCGTACATGAAATTGCAAAAGAATATAAAACAGCTCGTATTTTTCTTGGATTACAAGCTGCGCCCAAATTGAGTCATTAGAATATATTATCCAGGAGAAGACAATGGCGGATAAAAGGCTTCTTCATCTCTATCGCACCCCGGCCCTCACAGCATATGAGAAAAACGTGCTCCTCAAAGAGGTAAGGGGAAGGATCACGCCTGATATCGCAGATATAGAAACAGAGTTCTGCTTTAATATAGAGACCTCGGGGCCACTCAATGAGGGGGAGTTGAAGGTCCTCCGGTGGCTCCTGGCCGAGACTTTCGAGCCGCAGAACTTTTCGGACAGGAGTTTTTTCGCAGGTGACGCACACTATTTTGAGGCAGGCCCGCGTTTGAGTTTTACTACGGCATGGTCCGCCAATGCTGTTTCGATTTGTCATGCATGCGGTCTGCTGAAGGTCCTTCGTATAGAGCGCTCGCGGAGATACAAGCTGATTGCAGGGAAAAAGTTAAAATTCGACATACTCTCTCAAACTTTTCCGGACTTGATTCATGATCGCATGACAGAATGCCTGTATCCCGAACCCCTTGCCACTTTTGAGACAGGGGTAAAGCCTGAGCCGGTCAAAATCATACCTGTGATGGAAGAGGGGGAAAATGCCCTGGCGCGAATCAACAGAGATATGGGGCTGGGTTTTGATGAATGGGACATCGATTATTATTTCCGTTTGTTTAAACATGAGCTGAAAAGAAACCCTACTGATGTGGAGTGCTTCGATCTGAGCCAATCAAACAGTGAGCATTCCCGCCACTGGTTTTTCAGGGGCAGGCTTTTTATTGACGACAGGGAACTGCCGGAGAGTCTGATGGATGTTGTCAAGGAGCCGTATAAGAGGAACCCGAACAACAGTATCATAGCATTCAGAGATAACTCCAGCGCTATCGCAGGACATGAAATTACAACTATTCTACCGGAAAATCCACTGGCCTCCTCTTTGTTCAGGCAGGACCGGAGTGTTTACCATATTATTTTTACGGCGGAGACGCACAACTTCCCCTCCGGGGTTGCGCCGTTTCCCGGTGCTGAAACCGGCACCGGCGGCAGAATAAGGGACGTGCACGCAACCGGGAGAGGAAGTCTCGCTGTTGCCGGAACAGCAGCCTACTGTGTGGGAAACTTGCAAATACCGGGATATCCGCTTCCCTGGGAGCACGGCTCTTTTATCTATCCCGGCAGCCTGGCCTTGCCGCTGCAGATAGAGATTGAGGCAAGCAACGGCGCCTCAGACTATGGAAACAAGTTTGGCGAGCCGGTCATACAGGGTTTTACAAGGTCGTTCGGGCTGAGACTCCCTGACGGCGAGAGAAGGGAATGGATCAAGCCGATTATGTTTACAGGCGGAGTAGGGCAGATTGATGCGCTTCACACGGAGAAGAAAGGACCGGAACCGGGCATGGCTGTGGTGAAGATTGGCGGACCTGCATACCGGATCGGCATGGGAGGCGGCGCTGCTTCAAGCATGATACAGGGGGAAAACGTAAAGGAACTTGACTTCAATGCAGTACAGCGCGGCGATGCTGAAATGGAACAAAAGGTCAACAGGGTCATCAGGGCCTGTGTTGAACTCGGCGCTGATAATCCTATTGTCAGCATCCATGACCAGGGGGCAGGCGGCAATTGCAATGTGGTAAAGGAAATAATCCATCCTGCAGGCGCAAAAATCGATATACGGAAGGTAATTACCGGTGACAGCACATTATCTGTGCTTGAAATATGGGGCGCCGAATATCAGGAACAGGACGCCCTTCTTATAGGCCCTGAGAAAGTAGAGATGTTCCTAAGGCTGTGCAGCAGGGAAAAAGTTCCTGTTGCAGTAATCGGGGAAATAACAGGTGACGGAGAAATTATAGTGTATGATGGAGCCGATGGCACTGTCGCCGAACGGTTGAGCCTCGAAAAGGTGCTTGGTGATATGCCGCGGAAAGTTTTCAGAATGGAACGCCTTCCGGGCCATGCCCAGCCGCTTGATTTGACTGACGTCACGCTTGAAGATGCACTCGACAGGGTACTCAGACTCGTATCGGTAGGGTCCAAAAGGTTCCTGACAAACAAGGTGGACAGGTCGGTTACGGGTCTCATTGCAAGGCAGCAGTGTGCCGGTCCGCTTCAGCTTGCAGTCTCTGATGTGGCTGTCATTGCACAGAGCCATTTTGGACTTACCGGCGCAGCTATAGCTATAGGTGAGCAGCCTGTCAAGGGGCTTATCAATCCTTCGGCAATGGCGAGGATGTCTGTCGGTGAAGCGTTGACCAATATTATTTGGGCCTGTATAAGCTCACTCAGACATATCAAGTGCTCTGCGAACTGGATGTGGGCGCCAAAACTTCCAGGTGAGGGCGCACGGCTTTATGATGCCGCCATAGCCATGAGGGAACTGATGCTGGAACTCGGCATTGCCGTCGATGGGGGCAAAGACAGCCTCTCAATGGCTTCAATTGTAAACCTTCCCTCCGGTGAAAAAGAAATAGTAAAGTCTCCGGGCGCACTCGTAATATCCGCATATGCCCCGTGCAGGGATATTACAAAGGTGGTTACTCCGGACTTGAAAGCCCCTGGCAGAAGCGGTCTTATTTACATCGATCTCGGTTCCGGAAAAAACAGGCTGGGCGGCTCGTCGATAGCCCAGTGCTATAAACAAGTGGGAACAGAATCGCCTGACGTGGAAGACAGTAATATGCTGAAAGACGCTTTTAATGCGGTCCAGGTACTGATAGAAAGGGGACTTGTGCTTGCAGGCCATGACAGGAGCGACGGGGGACTTATCACTACGCTGTTGGAAATGGCCTTTGCCGGGAATTGCGGACTTGAGGCCGACATCTCCGATAGTTTGTCAAATGACCCGATACCGATCTTTTTTTCAGAAGAACTGGGACTTGTTATCGAGTATGATAAACAATCTGAAAAAGAGATTACGGATGTGCTTAAAGTGAATAAAGTGCCTTACCAGATTATTGGCTGCAGCCTGACGGCGAAGGTTGTCAGAATGAGCGTGAACGGAGAACTCGTGCTTGATAAAGACTTGCGGGAAATCAGGTCGGTATGGGAAGAGACCAGCCATCAACTCGATATGCTTCAGGCAAATCCCGAGTGTGTTCTTGAAGAGAAGGCTTCAATTTATGACAGGCCCGGCCCCTCATTCCATGTCTCATTCAACCCGAAACAGACTCCTGCTGTTATCTTGAAAAAGAAGGCCAAACCTTGTGTGGCGGTTATCAGGGAGGAGGGAAGCAATTCCGACCGGGAAATGGCTTCGGCCTTTTATCAGGCAGGTTTTGAGCCCTGGGATGTAATGATGACGGACCTGCTGGAAGAAAGGTTGACTCTTTCCCGTTTCAAGGGTATTGCTTTTGTAGGCGGATTCAGTTATGCTGATGTGCTCGATTCTGGAAAGGGATGGGCCGGCACTATAAGATTCAGTAATAAGCTTTACAGGCAGTTTAATGATTTCTATCAGAGGCCGGACACATTCAGTCTCAGTGTATGTAACGGATGCCAGCTTGCTGCTCTTCTCGGATGGTTGCCCTGGCAGGGTGTTTCTGATAAACGCCAGCCGAGGTTCATCCGGAACAGGTCGGGAAGATTTGAATCCCGTTTTGCCTCGGTAAAAATTCTTGAAAGCCCTGCGATTATGCTGAGAGGCATGGAAGATTCCGTGCTCGGTATATGGGTGGCGCACGGCGAAGGGAAGGCCCACTTCCCTGATAAAAAGATATACAAAGAAGTTATAACCAATAACCTTGCGCCGGTCCGGTATGTGGATGACAACGGTGAAATTACGGAGACATATCCCTTTAATCCGAACGGGTCTCCTTCAGGGATTGCCGCGCTGTGCAACGCGGATGGCAGGCATCTCGCTATAATGCCACATCCTGAAAGGACCTTCCTGACGTGGCAATGGCCCTGGATGCCATGGCAAATGCGGAAGACGCTTAAAGCGTCACCCTGGCTGAAGATATTCCAGAATGCCCGCGAGTGGTGCGAGGGGAAATAAGAGTTTGGAAAAGGAGCCGGAATATGATCACAAGGACATTTGTTAAATCGTTTTATAACAGCGTTCTGGTAACGTGTTATGAGTCCGAAGGAATCAAATACGTGGCAAACCAGCACGGCAACTGGGACGTGTATGAAGGTAAGTACGAACGCGGGGAAAAAACGCGGAGCATTCACAAGGAATCAGACGAGATAAAGACAATTATCAAAAAGTTTAAGCAGCAGGAGATGGGCAAATAGTAATTATTTGCCCGATTCGCTCTTGATCTTATCCAGCATTATTGTCATTTCTTTTGATATTTCGTCCATCTGACGGTAAATATCTTCAGCTTTTGATTTATCGCCTGCGAGGAATGCCGAAACAGACTCTTTAGCCAGAGAATGTATTTTTTCATGAGGCTGGTATATTGTTTTAAAGCTCGGCAGCATTCCGCAAACGGCTTTTCCGTCTGTATCATACCATTTGCCGAATCTGCAGCTATGATGGTCAGGCAGTTTTGATGGGTCAAGACTGGCGTGACCTTTTAAAACTGAGTATATCTTGCCCATAAAAATACGGTGGTCCGATTTTGCCAAATCAAGCATCAGCGTTGCGGCGTCCGCAATTTTGACTTGTTCCGTTGCTGTCCTCAATTCGTCGGCCACAGCGACAAGTCTGTTTATCTCGTAAATCACCTCTCCCGCCATATCTTCCATATGCTTTGATATTAATGACGACTTCTCTATATTCGAAGATACTTCTTCAGATGCTGCCGACTGTTCCTCTATTGCCGCAGCTATCTGCGATATCTGGTCACGGGCTGTCTGGACCGAGTCTACAATGGTCTGAAGGACATTGTTTAAATTCTTTACATGGCCGGTCGCTTTTTCCACTCCTTTTGAAGATTCAGCCATTGATTTTGTTGTCTGTACTGATTCCGACTGGACAGCGCTAATTTTTGACGTAATCTCCGCTGTTGCCTTAATCGTCCTCTCGGCAAGTTTCCTTACTTCATCCGCCACTACGGCAAATCCCCGCCCCTGTTCCCCTGCCCTTGCAGCTTCTATTGCCGCATTCAATGCAAGGAGATTTGTCTGGTCGGCTATGTCCTTGATTACCGTCACTATGTCCCCTATCTCCAATGCTCTGTCATTTAATTTTTTGACCGCACTTGAAAGTTCCACGGTTTTTGAATAAACTTCGCTGATAGTTTCCACGGCTGTGTTGGTTATCTGCTTTCCGCTTTCCGCTATTTCCATAGCGTCTGATGATGAGGTTGAAGCTTCTGTTGCGCTTCTCGATATGTCTGTAATCGTCTGGCTCATCTCTTCTGCTGCCGTTGCTATCTGGTGTGACTGCGAGGCCTGGTCTTTTGCGCCTTCTGACGTAGCTTCCGCCCGCGTCTTTAATTCAATAACGGTGGGCGCTATTTTGCTTGAAGCCAATATAATGGTGCGAAGCATTTTTGAAAAATACTGGACAACGGCATCGACATTTTGAGACAAGATGGCAACTTCGTCCCTGCCTTCAATGTGAAGAGAAGTCTCCACATGGCCTTCTCCGACTTTTTTTACATTTTCGATTAACACTTTTAACGGCCCAAGGGTTATGCGGACAATACCCAGCACAAGGCCGGTTATCATCAGGATACCGGCCAGGCCAAGCATAATATACATATACTGCAAAGATTTTACCCTTATGAATGATTCGGCCAAAGGCACCTTTATGCTTACGGCGCCGAGGACTGTTCCCTCACTGACAATATGGCAAGTCAGACAGTTCCTTCCCATAAAATTTGATTTTGCAGTATAGGGGAATACTCCGCGGATGTGGTCGCCGTCAAGGATGACCCTTTCCACGCCTTTTTCCACGACCTCTTTTTCTATGGAATCCGAGGCATAATCTTTGGCGTCTTTTTTCCCATAATCTTTGTCAAGGACTTCCGCCCTTATGACCCTGAGGTCGGCTATGCCCTGCATCTGGTCAAGAAAAGGTTTTTTTTGCTGGTTGAAGTCTCCTGCCAGCATCATTGTGGTAAGGGAATTTAAGACGGTATCTCTATAGCCCTTAAGCGTGGAATTTTTGACTTCTTCGACAACGATATTCTGAGTTTTGTAGCCTGTGACGATAACTGTGCCCACTATGCCTGAAGCGGCAAAGAAAATTATAGGTATTGACAGCTTCCAGCTTATTGAGAGGTCTCTGATCTTCATCAGTTGCTCATTCCCCTCCTGCGCACCTGTATTTGCAAATTATGAATATATTTTACTCAACATCACCCGTATAATACCCGCATGCTGTAAAATATGCAATAGACAAATTGTGGGTTGTCAAATTGTGGGTATGCGCTATGCTTCTCATCCTTGACAAGTACAGGAAACCGTATTACTCTAAAAGTCGGCGGTTTCGAAAAAAACTTGTGCAGCGCGCCTTGCCCATGGAGCTTTTTACTAATACATTATGTTTTATACGCAGGAGCATTATAATATATGCGTCACGTCATTAATTTTCTCATAATATGCGGCATACTGCTTATTCTTGTGACCGGGACTGCCTTATCAGGGACAGTTGTCAATGTCAGAATTTGCGATGAGACAATAAATGGGAATTTACTTCAGTTAAAAAGCCTATTGGATAAAGGCGCTGATCCTGATATCAGGCTGTGTCTCAACGGCATGACTCCCCTGATGGTTGCAGCCTCATTCAATCGGGTAGAGATACTGAAAGCATTGCTCGAACAGGGCGCCGGCGTGCATGACACTGACAAGAACGGGGCCACGGCGCTGATGCTTGCCGCAGATAAAGGGAATGTTGAGAGTGTTAAGCTGTTGCTTGACAGAGGAGCATATATAAACGCTCGTGACAGTGCCGGCAGGACTGTTCTGGTCCGGGTGCTCGATATCCCGGTAAAACAGCCTGATCGCAAGCATTTGGCTGAAAAGGTCAGGGCTGACAATGAACTGCGAGGGCGTCTGGCTGTAGCCCGGTTTCTTATTGAAAACGGCGCCGATTTGCAGAGAACGGACAACATGGGGAGGACAGCGCTTGCCGTTGCCGTCACCAATGGACATATTGAACCTGCAAAGCTGCTGGCAGGTATGGGAGCTTCGGTCAGCAGCGCGGACAATAATGGCGAAACAGTTCTTATGGCAGCGGTGTCAGGAGGACAGACTGAACTTGTCGGCTTCTTAATAGCTAAAGGGGCTGATATCAATGCCCCGGATGACTACGGCACTACGGCGCTTCTTCTTGCTATTGAGAAGGGGAATAATGATATGGTGAAGGCGCTTGTCGGCAAGGGTAAGGGTAATGGTGTTGATATACAGGCAGCAGACAGTGACGGCGTCACTCCGCTTTTGATGGCTGTAGACAAGGGCAATGCGGAAGCTGCGAGGATATTGTTAGATAAAGGGGCGGCAGTGGATAGCGCCGATGATCTCGACAGGACGCCCCTTATTGTTGCGGTTGAAAGAAATGACAGCGAACTTGCCAAACTGCTTTTGCGTAAGAATGCCGATATAAATGCCGTTGATGAAAACGGCAGGACATCTATAATTATTGCTGCAGATAAAGGATACACTGATGTTGTAAAAATGCTGCTTGCAAGGGGAGGAGCGGCCCTTGACGCAGAGGATGACAGCGGCGAGACCGCGCTTGGCACGGCTGAAAAAAGAAAGTTCTCTGACATAGTCGGGCTAATTAGGGCCGCAAAGCAGAGAACTTAAGGAGAACAATGAATTTTATAGGTGTTGATGCGGGTTCGGTAGCCATCAAATGTGTGGTCCTCAATTCGCACGGTAATAAGCTCGAAGGGCGTCATGTAAAGCATTACGGCCATCCCCTCAGCGCATCTTTGACCCTCCTGAAAGAGGTAAAAGAGCTGTATCCTGAAAGCGGACTCTCCCTTACAGGTTCAGCCGCCAAAGTGATAGCTTCCGTGCTGAAAATAAAGTACATTAACGAGATAGTATCACAAGCCTATTCGATCAGGAAATTATTCCCCCGCATAAATACTATTATCGAAATGGGCGGCGAGGACTCAAAACTTATATTGCTGGAGGGCGGACAAATCAGGGATTTTTCCATGAACTCCGTCTGCGCCGCAGGAACAGGGTCTTTTCTTGAGCAGCAGGCTGAGCGTTTGAGATTGAAAATAGAGGAGTTCAGCGAAATGTCGGTGCTTTCCGCGAGACCCTCAAAGATAGCGGGACGCTGCAGTGTTTTTGCGAAATCGGACATGATACATCTGCAGCAGATCGCTACGCCGATGGAGGACATTGTCTCGGGTTTATGTTTTGCTGTTGCGAGAAATTTCAAGAGCAGTATTGCGAAAGGGAGAGAACTGAAAGCGCCTGTTGCATTCCAGGGAGGAGTGGCAGCGAACAAGGGTATGGTGCGGGCCTTTAAAGAGGTCTTTGAACTTGATGAGCTGTTTGTCCCGGAAGATTTTGTTTTTATGGGAGCGCTCGGCGCCGCGCTCAAGGATATGGATGAATTCCGTGTGAACGATTATGATCCCGGCGCCCTCGAAGCCTTCCTCGCAGCAGCCAGATTCGAGGACCAGGGACACCAGCCGCTTTCCTCAGGAATTACATCAGGAGATCGGAAGTTTTGCTCCTCCTCGCTGATTACCGGGCGAACAGGCGCTTATTTGGGTATTGATATAGGCTCGATAAGCACCAACCTTGCCCTGGTCGATGAGGATGGCGCGCTCATAGCCAAGCGGTATCTTATGACTGCCGGACGGCCTATTGACGCTGTCATGCGGGGTCTTGATGAAATTTATGCCGATGTTGGGGACAATATTCAAATCCTCGGCGCAGGCACGACCGGCTCGGGGAGGTACATGATCGCAGATTATGTTGGCGCAGATATTGTCAAGAACGAGATAACGGCCCAGGCCACCGCAGCTATTTTTATAAATCCTGCTGTCGATACGATATTTGAGATCGGCGGACAGGACTCCAAATACATTTCGATAAGAGATGGCGTAATCGTTGACTTTGAAATGAATAAGGCATGCGCAGCTGGAACAGGCTCTTTTTTGGAGGAACAGGCTGAAAAACTCGGCATCCCGGTGAAAGATGAATTTGCGGCGTTGGCATTCAATTCAGGGCGGCCCTGCAGACTCGGCGAACGGTGCACGGTTTTTATGGAAAATTCGCTTATGGCTAATCTCCAGAAGGGGGCTGCAAAAGATGACCTCCTTGCAGGCCTTGCATACTCGATTGTGCAGAACTACGTTAATAGGGTCATTGCCGGAAAACCCATCGGCAAGAATATTTTTTTCCAGGGCGGGGTTGCCTTTAACAAGGCTGTGGTGGCCGCTTTTGAGAATTACATCGGCGCGGAAATTACCGTCCCTCCCAATCACGATGTTACAGGCGCAATCGGCATGGCCCTTATTGCAATGAGGCACATGAAACGGCTTCCGGCCGCAGAACAGAGGACCAGGTTCAAAGGATTTTCTCTTTCAACTCGTCCGTATGAGGTCACCTCGTTTGAATGCAAAGGGTGTTCAAACGTATGCGAGATAAACAGGGTGGGAATACAGGGCGAAGAGGGGCATCTCTTTTACGGAGGCAGGTGCGAACGCTATGACATCAGGCGGTCACGGAATCCTGCTCTGCCTGACCCTTATGAATACAGGCAGGATATGCTCTGGAAGTCGCACCAGATGAGGACAGAACAGGAGGCACGGGAAAACCCGGACGCGGAGACACGGAGACGCGGAGATACGGGGAAACGGCTGCACCCGAAGGTTAAAATAGGAGTTCCTTACATTTTCTTTTTTCATGATTATCTTCCTTTCTGGACGGATTTTCTGTGGGAACTGGGTTTTGAGGTAATTGTTTCTCCAAAGACGAATAAGCAGATAGTGCAATTGGGTGTTGACAATGTCCTTTCCGAAGCCTGCTTTCCGGTAAAGGTCGCGCATGGTCATATAAAGTACCTGATGGATGCGGGTATCGATGCGCTCTTTATTCCCAGCTTTATCGACATGAGTCAGAGTGGGAAAGATTATCCTACGGGGCTTGCATGTCCCCATACGCAGACCATCCCGTATGTTTCGAAGGCTGCTATCAGGGGTGCTGGGCGCATCACCCCTATTGTTGATTTCAGCAGGGGCATGGATTACCTTAAGCGGGAACTGCACAGAGGCCTGAAACAATTCGGTATCAGAAGAAGGGATATAGACCGGGCCATGGTCAGCGCCAGGACCGCACAGGAGACTTTTTCCGCTTCATTGGAAAGCAGAGGCAGGGAATTATTGGCGCAATTTTCTTCAGCGAATCACGCGGCAGTAGTGATAATAGGACGTTCCTACAATGCATTTGACCCGGAGGTCAATCTTGGTATCCCCAAGAAACTCTCTGCCATCAACACCCTGTCCATCCCTATGGATATGCTGCCGCTCGAAGATATCCGTATGCAGGATTCATGGCCGAATATGTATTGGAGATCGGGACACTGAAGGCAGCCCGGATTATCAGGAATACCCCTCATCTTTATGCCATTTATATAGGGAACTTCTCCTGCGGCCCCGATTCCTATATCCTTAAGTATTTTAAAGAGGAAATGGCTGACAAGCCGTTCCTGCACATAGAGATAGACGAGCATAGTGCTGATGCGGGAGCGATAACGCGGTGCGAGGCCTTCCTGGACAGCATCGCCCAGCAGCGCCAAAAAAATGAAACGGTGAAACGTGGCGCCGGAGAAACGGAGATAGGAGAGAAGGTTGTCTCGCCGATTCACCGATTCGCCGATTCACCGGTTCGCCCACCTCACTGCAGTTCTTCCGAGCTGAAGAAACGGACAGTTTATATACCGCTTATGGCCGACCACGCCTTTGCGATAAAGGCTGCATTTGAACGGTGCGGCGTGTCTGCCGAGGTTTTACCCGAGTCCGACAAAACATCTGTGGACATTGGCCGGAAACATGTCTCCGGAAAAGAATGTTATCCTTATCTGGTCACGACCGGAGATATGATCAGGAAGGTATTCTCCCCTGATTTCAAACCAGGGGCTGCGGCTTTTTTTATGCCTTCGGGAACAGGGCCGTGCAGGTTCGGCCAATATAATGTATCGCATAAACTCGTGCTGGAAAAGCTCGGGCTGAACGAGGTCCCTATATTTGCTCCTACGCAGGATGTGACGTTTTATCGTGAGCTGAGTATTGCCGGAAGCGATTTTTCCATGACGGCATGGAGGGGCATAGTGGCTTATGCGCTGCTGACCAAGTGCCTGCATGAGACGAGGCCCCATGAGCGTGAAACAGGGGAAGCCTGGCAGCTTTACAAAGCATACAGGGAAAAGATATA
Source organism: Dissulfurispiraceae bacterium (assembly GCA_050011415.1). Classification (GTDB taxonomy): domain Bacteria; phylum Nitrospirota; class Thermodesulfovibrionia; order Thermodesulfovibrionales; family Dissulfurispiraceae; genus JADFXI01. The sequence continues at coordinate 26,021 of JBEKJD010000024.1, forward strand.
CCGGTCCCTCTGCAGCAACGGCAAAGGAAGGATGGAAGACCTTTTAAGGTCCATGCGCGATGATTTCAGATCAGTCCCCCGCGGTAGCGATCAAAGGCCGCTTATCGGTGTCGTCGGCGAAATTTTCGTCAGATCGCATCGGTTCTCCAACGAGGATCTGGTGAGCAAGATTGAGGCCCTTGGCGGAGAAGTATGGCTGGCCCCTGTTGAAGAATGGCTGTATTATGTGAACAGCATATCGTTCAAAAAAGCCTTGATTAAAAGGCGCTGGTCTGATATGATGAATATCTCCCTGAAAAGATTTTTCCAGAAACGAATAGAACACAGGTATGGCAGCTGTTTTAAGGGTTTCCTGAGAACGCTTGAGGAGCCTGTGACAAGGGAGATACTGGATAACGCTTCACCGTATGTCCACGAGTCGTTCGAGGGTGAAACTGTTCTTAGTATAGGAAAGATAATCGACCTCGTTGAAAACGGTGCAGCAGGTATAATTAATGTAATGCCGTTCGGGTGTATGCCGGGGACTATAGTAACTGCTCTATTGAAAGCTATGAACAGGGAATACGGGATACCGACTATCAGTATTCCCTACGACGGCACCGAATCGCCTGCCAACATGCTTCAGCTTGAGGCATTTATGCAGTCGATAACAGAGAAAACAAGTAAAAAGTAAAAGACAAAAAATATTTTTCTTG
>JBEKJD010000025.1:0-17014 GCA_050011415.1 Dissulfurispiraceae bacterium
CACGGAAGTTTCGAAGCTGTTTTAAAGGCGGCGGCCTGTGCAAGCGCATGCACCCCTGCGTCGGTCCTCCCCGCGGCAATAACACATGCCTGCTCGCCGGTTATTTTTGCAATGCGCTCCTGGATCACTGCCTGTATAGTAGTGTTCCCCGGCTGAGTTTGCCAGCCATGGTAGCGCGTGCCGTCATACTGGATAAGAAGCCTGATGTTTCTCATAAATGATAGTGTACCCAAAATATGCAGGAGATGTCATTCATGTTCCTGTAATCAATGATTTCATACAATGGATTGCAGGACCTTAAGAAGAAAACTTCTTGTAAAGTAACATAATAAAAACAGATAATATTATATGCGCATACTGATTGTTGAAGATGAAAAGCCGCTTGCCGACATCATCAGGCAGGGACTCTGTGAAGAGGGGTATGCAGTAGATGTTGCATACAATGGCGAAGAAGGCCTTTTTATGGCGGAGAATGAGCCGTCTGACCTTATAATTTTAGATATAATGCTGCCGATTATTGACGGAATGACGATCCTCAGAAAAGTCCGCAAGAGAGGTATTAAGTCTCCTGTTCTTATGTTGACAGCCAGGGATGCATTATATGACAAGGTCTCGGGGCTGGACAGCGGTGCGGATGACTACCTGACAAAACCATTCCTGTTTGAAGAGCTCCTGGCGCGCGTACGCGCATTATTAAGAAGGAGTTCCGAGGTCAGGACATCCATTATGGAGATCGGGGACCTTGTCATTAATATGGCCACACATGAGGTAAAAAGAAGCGGGAAGGATATCTCACTTACTACTAAAGAATATGCCCTGCTTGAATACATGGCTCTTAATAAAAATAAGGTGCTGAAAAGGGCCTCACTGACAGAGCACATTTATGACCAGGACTTCGACCTCGACAGCAATGTCATTGATGTATTCATCAACCGCATAAGGACGAAAATAGATAAAGGCTTCCCCAAAGGGCTTATCTGTACTGTGCGGGGGGCCGGGTATATGCTGAAGGAATAAGATGTTCTCTTCTATCAAGGCAAAAATTATCATATTTTTTATGGCTGTCCTGTGTCTGGTTTTATCCGTACTGGGCGTATTGCTGTATTTCAGTCTCAGCAAGATTGTCTATGATTCGATTGATTCCGGCCTTTTGTCCAAGGCAACGGCGCTGGCCACGCTGGTCAGCATGGATGTCGGTGACAAAACGAAATTCAAGTTTTCAGATGATATTACGTGGGAATACAATTCGCCGAATGCCAGAAGCTTTTTCCAGATACGCCGGCTTGATGGAAAAACTATAGAGAAGTCGGCCTCTCTCGGGAACAGAGAGGACCTTCCTTTTTCCACAGGCAACCGGCAGACAAGTTTTGAATTTATGAGTTTGCAAAGATGTCCCGTAAGGCTTATAAATTTTTATGTTTCCATTGATAAAGGCCAACTGAATATGTCAAAAAATAAAAAACCCGGCCTCGTTATCCAGTGCGCCGAGGATATACGATATCAGATGCGTCTCATAGAACGATACAGGATCGCCCTTTTTCTCTCCATCCTTTCCATCGTTGCAGTTTCAGCATCAGGAGGGTTTTTAATCGCACACAGGGCACTTACCCCCATAAAAGACATTTCTGAGACAATAGATAAGATTTCAGAATCAAACCTCTCGGAAAGAATATCCATAGAGGACATTCCGCCGGAATTACGGATCCTTGCGTCTTCTTTTAACCGCACTTTTGACAGGCTGGAGATGGCCTTCATCCGCCAGAAGCAATTTGCAGCAGACGCCTCTCACGAACTCAGGACGCCGCTGTCGGTAATCTTGAGCCAGAGCGAGATAATACTCAGGAAGGACAGGACCGACGTTGAATACAGGAATACTCTCGCTACTATCAGGGAAGCTGCTAAAATGATGTCGGAGATAGTCCGTAAACTGCTTGCCATAGCCAAATTGAGCGCGGACAAATTCGAGCTCAGGTGTGAAAGGATTGATCTGGGTGAAATCATAAGCGAGTCGGTAAAACTGTTAAGTCCGCTTGCCGAACATAGAGGAGTCAGCATAGATATATCACAAGTCAGACCGCTTGCAGTCCCTGGAGACCGCGCATTATTATCAGAGCTGTTTAATAACCTTATAGGCAACGCCATAAAATATAATGTGCCTGATGGAAAAATATATATTAACCTTGTAAAAGAACAGGAGACGGTTGTGACCCAAATAAGAGATACGGGAATCGGCATACCCGAGGAAGACCTGGCTAAAGTATTTGACCGTTTTTATCGAGTTGACAAATCCCGTTCACGGGAGACTGGCGGCGCCGGCCTGGGACTGAGCATATGCAATGAAATAGTGAAATTGCATAACGGCAGGATAGAGATAAAAAGCAAGGTGGCTGAAGGGAGTACTGTTTTCGTATTTCTAAAAGAAGACATAGATGACAGAATTTTGGTCAAAAGCGGGTCATAGATGAAATTGACTTTGAAAAGCTGAAACCCTGGCGGTATAATATTAGATATTTCTTGCGTGAAAGGAAACTTGTAACGATGTTAAAAAGAGACGAAAAACATATCATACAACATTTCGAACTGCGCCGTGGACGCCAGTTCCTTGCCATAGGGGTAACGCTGTTTCTTGTATTATTTCTTGCCATGCTTTATAAGCGCCCGACCGTACTGGGGGAGTTCTCACGGAATACTCTGTTCGGAGCGCAGATTGTGGTTATAGCTGCGTTTATAGGTTTCAGCCGCGTTAACTGGAGATGTCCTTCATGCAATAAATATCTGGGCAATGATATTTACAGGCGAATGTGCGGGAAGTGCGGCAGCAGGTTGAGATAAGGGAATTGATTCGGAGACATAAATACCCTCTATAATCAGATAAAAACGCAAAGGAGGCTTAGTATGAACCAGCTTGCGAAGTACACTGACCAGGCCTACGCATTAATGCGCATCGTAACGGGGTTTATGTTCTCATTTCATGGGGCCCAAAAAATTCTCGGTATTCTAAGCGATTTCCAGCCTGCTATGGGGTCCCAACTCTGGTTTGGCGGGCTTATAGAGTTGATTTGCGGCCTGCTGGTGATGGTGGGTTTCCAGACCCGATGGGCGGCCTTCCTTGCCAGCGGTGAAATGGCTGTAGCTTATTTCCAGTTTCACTGGAAACTCCAACTCGGCCCGCAGTTTTTTCCGACCATCAACAAGGGCGAACTGGCGGTCCTCTATTGTTTCGTATTTCTTTTCATCGCGTGCCGCGGCGGGGCCATCTGGTGCCTGGATAAGAAATAACGGGTAATTTCTTCTGCTGATTGCCCGAACTCTCCCCTGAAGAATAATTTCACTTCATTCATATCGCTAACTATCTTTTTCCGAAGGTAAACCTGCATTCATCTTACTGTAATCTTTGATTACATATAATGATAGCAGCCTGAAATTTATCGCGGACTATCTTGGGACCGGCTCACTCCGCTGCTTTAGATTATAAATATGTTTTAGACGAAGGAGGTATCATGAGAAAGAGAGTGGCTAACAGCGAATATATAGAGACTGGAACGGTAATGGACCTGAAACTACGAAAAACGCCCGGCAGTTACAACAGACATAACATAGGAACTGACAGTGAGGTCTCTAACCATAAGAGATCAATTGAAAAACGCTATCCACAGTTAAGAAACTGTGTATGGAGTTGCCATTTAATAACGATGCTGACAAGTCATGGGCGGCCTATCTGGATATTTACTGTGATTGATGAACATACACAGGAATATTTGCTATGTCTGGCTGCCCACCACATAAGCGCTCAAAATATAATAGATGAGTTGTTCCGGCTTTTCCTGCAAAGGGGGATCCCAAGGTATCTTTTTGCGTTCAATGACAATGGCGCGATAACGGAAGCCATTTGCGAATGGATCGAGAAGCTCGATGTGGACAGCCCTTTTGTGGAGCCGAAAAGGTATGAGGAGCATGGATATGGCACAATGTTCAGGGAAACGTTCATGAAGGACATCTCCGGCCAAAAACGCCTTGCATCATTATGTGACGTAAGGTTATGGTTGGAAAACTGGAGAAATGAACACAACCGCTCAATAAATCTTTTACACGTATAGAGGAGGTCAGGAAATGAGCAGACTAATAAACAAGAAAGCATATGCTATTGCCGCGTTGTTCACAATCGTCGGGCTGGTGCTGGGTCTCAGCATTTCGTCGAGTCTGGGAATCCATGCAAAGGCATATTCGGAAGAGCCGAAGATATCCAAAGAGGCGATCGATATCCTATCGAAGACTAACGAGGCCATGGCAGAGTTGGCAGCTGCCGTAAAGCCCGCAGTTGTGAATGTATCGACTACAAGGACAATAAATACACCCGGGATAACGAATCCTTTTTTCAATGATCCCTTCTTCAAGCAATTTTTCGGCCATGCCTTTGGACATGAGGAGGGTCCAAGGGAGCACAAGCAGGCCAGCCTCGGCTCGGGGGTCATCATTGATAAGGCAGGCTACATACTCACGAACAACCATGTGGTTAAAGACGCTGATGAGATCAAGATCAAACTGTCTGACGGCAGGGAGTTCATAGGCAAAGTTATAGGTACTGACCAGAAGACTGATATTGCGGTGATCAAGATCAATTCCGATCACCTGCCGGTGTTACAGATAGGGGACTCTGACATGCTCAAGGTGGGAGAACGGGTGTTTGCAATAGGGAACCCTTTTGGCCTTAACCAGACGGTGACATCAGGGATTGTAAGCGCCACCGGCAGGGACAACATGGGCATTGCGGACTACGAGAATTTTATACAGACCGATGCGCCGATCAATCCCGGCAACTCCGGAGGGGCGCTGGTAAACATTCGGGGCGAACTTGTAGGCATCAATACTGCCATATTCAGTACATCCGGCGGCTATCAGGGTATCGGCTTTGCCATACCGAGCAATATGGTAAAAACCGTTATGGAATCCCTTATAAAAGACGGCAAGGTGGTGAGAGGATGGTTGGGGGTTTCCGTACAGCCGCTAACACCTGAAATCGCAAAACAGTTCGGGGTAAAAGAGCAAAGCGGAGCGCTGGTCGGAGATGTTGTGGAAGGGAGCCCGGCGGAAAAAGCAGGGCTGAAGCGAGGCGATGTGATTATTGAATTTGACGGTAAACAGGTGACTGATCCGGCGCAGTTGAAGAATATGACTGCAAGCACTCCTGTAGGAAAAGAGGTCCTGCTCCATATTGTCCGTGACGGTAAAACTGAACCGGTTAAAGTCGGCATTGCTGAACTGACCGCTACAGGACAAACAGTACAAGGGTCATTCAACAATCTCCTGAAGGGAATTCATGTGCAGAACATGACCCCTGAAATAAGGAAGGACCTGGCAATCCCGGCGCGTGTGACAGGTGTGATAGTTACAGATGTGGAAGATGGAACTCCTGCGGAAAGTGTCCTTATGCGAAACGATGTGATCATGGAGATCAATAAGAACAAAATCAATACAGCGCAAGATTACGGGAAAATTGCTGACCATATCAAACCAGATCAGAACGTCCTGCTGCTGATATACCGGGGAGGTTCAGTTCTTTATCTAACTCTGTCAGCGCAGTAAATAACTGCATGTGAATGCAGGAGTCCACGGGGTAAAACCCTATTGACTTTTGTTACTGAAACTGTCATCATTATAACGAAGTTTCAGAAGTTTTTAGTGCGCAAGGCCACAAAGACTTTTAGCTTTGTGGCTTTTTTTTATGCGTCTGCTGAGATTTTAGTTCATGTGCAAGGAGGTTGAGAGGATGCCGAACGGAACAGTTAAATGGTTCAACGATGCCAAAGGGTACGGCTTTATTACCAGCGAAGATGGCACTGATGTTTTTGTTCATCACACGTCTATTCAAGGTAACGGTTTTAAATCATTGGCTGAAGGCGAAGCAGTCAGCTTCGATGTTGAAAAAGGCCCTAAAGGCCCTAAAGCAGTCAATGTAATGAAATCGTAAAATTCGATCATACATCTGCTTATCAGGGAAAAGGCGGTCCGAATCGGCCGCCTTTTCCATTCTTAAATTATTCTTTTTGTTTTTGCATCCTTATGCTGGTTTCATTTGTTCACCGCAGCAGATAATGTCGCAAAAATCTGTGCACCCGCAAGCGTTGTCAACCTTCATCCCGAGTCCGCAGACATCGCATACATAGCGCGCGCCTGCTTTAAGCTCTTTTTGCTTTTTCGGAGAGCTCTTTTTTGCGGTCTTCTTTGTCACAGCCGCTTTCGAAGTCTTGGCCTTTTTCAAAACTTTTTTTACTGGCATAGTTCCTCCTTAATGTATGGAAGTCTTTTTCTAAATTATAGCAGACTAATTATTTTTTGCCTAATAGAAGTTTATGGGTATTGCATATTTTTGATAGCGGCGTGTTAAAATAAATTTATAACAGAGTGAAAAAAAGTTTCCTGGTTTTATTATTGATGCTCATCCTTCTGTTAGGTGTGCCGCCGGCGGAAGCAGCTAAAGATTCTTTTCAGGCATCAGGTATCCCTATTCTCCTCTATCATCGTTTCGGTCCTGTAGTCGCTGACAGCATGACAGTTGCCACCGCAGTTTTCGAATCTCATCTCAGATATCTTAAAGACAACGGCTATACTGTAATCCCTCTTATGCAGCTTGTTGATCACTACAAAGGCAAAACTCCGGCCCCATTGCCGCAGAAGGCTGTTGTTATTGTTGCTGATGACGGCCACAAATCTGTGTACACCGATATGCTGCCGCTGGTCAAAAAGTATCATATACCGGTGACTCTGTTTCTGTACCCTTCTGCCATATCTAATGCGTCGTATGCCATGACGTGGGACCAGATAAGGGAATTGAAGAGGACAGGGCTGTTCGATATGCAGGGGCACACCTATTGGCATCCTAATTTCAAAAAGGAGAAAAAAAGACTTTCCGCCGGAGAATATGACAAGTTTGTGGACATGCAGCTGAATAAATCGAAGGAAAAGCTGGAGAAGGAGTTGGGCTGTGCAATTAAAATGCTCGCGTGGCCTTTTGGAATTTATGACGACCAACTAATTCAGAAAGCTGCCGGAGCAGGTTATGTGGCCGCATTTACCATAGAGCGGCGCCCCGCGCGCCCCTCTGACAGAATAATGGCGCTCCCGCGTTATTTATTGAGAAATATAGATAGCGGGAAGGCATTCGCGGCAATTGTTGCCGGGAAGTCTTAAAAATCCCCTCACCCTTGGGGAAGATGCAGGATTGGGTCAAGGAGTGATGAATTATTTTTTAAAGTTTTATGCATATTCGCCGATGCTTAATAAATAGACTAATAATAGCGAGGTTATATATATGAATGGCAAGAGAAACGGAAGGGTCGAAATCTGTCTGATAATAGTACTGCTTTTACTTATTCCTTCATACGCGCTGGGATATACTACCGGACGGGTTGTCGATGCTTTCACAGAGAAACCCATAAGCGGCGCCACTGTTACAATGAATGATGCCATTGTTCAAACTGATGAAAACGGCGGGTTTACGCTCATGAGCACCGGAAGTAATATCGCTGTGAGGGCCTATGGATATCTGAGGGCCGAGCAGCCGGTTATTCCAACGCTTTTTACTGCACCGGTTGAAATAATGTTGAGGCCTTTTGCACCGAAGGCACTCTATCTTACTTTCTATGGAATAGGGGACAGGATGCTGCGGGAAGCGGCTGTTAAACTTATTGAACAGACAGAACTGAATGCACTTGTGATTGACGTGAAAGGAGACAGGGGTGTAATTACATATAAAAGCGCCATCCCTCTTGCTTCTGAAATCGGAGCTCAAAGGCTGGTTATCGTAAAGGATATAAAAGGCCTTCTTGCATCATTGAAGGCGAAGGGTATTTACACGATAGCGCGTATTGTTGTTTTTAAAGATGATGTCCTGGGCTCGGCCAGGCCTGAAGTTGCCATCAGGACCCAGGATGGTAAAATATGGCGTGACAGGGAGAATCTAATTTGGGTGGACCCTTCAAAGCGGGAGGTATGGGATTACAATATCGATATTGCTGTTGAAGCGGCCAGGAACGGTTTTGATGAGATACAGTTCGATTATGTGCGGTTCCCTGACACTAAGGGACTAAAGTTCGCCGTGCCTAATGACGAGGAGAACCGTGTGAAATATATCTCCGGTTTCCTTATGGAGGCCAGGCAGAGGCTCGCGCCGTACAATGTTTTTATTGCCGCAGATATTTTCGGTTACGTATCATGGAACCTTAATGATACGCAGATAGGGCAGCGCCTGGACAGGATCGTGCCCTGTGTTGATTATATTTCATTGATGCTTTATCCTTCCGGTTTCCAGTTCGGGATACCCGGCTACAGAAACCCTGTTGCGCACCCATATGAAATAGTCTATCTTTCACTTAAAAAATCCCGTGAACGCACACAAATTCCCTCAGTCAGATTCAGGCCCTGGTTGCAGGCCTTCAGGGATTATTCTTTTGACAGAAGGCAGTTCAATGGACCGGAAATACGTCGTCAGATAAATGCGGCGGAGGAATTCGGCTCTGACGGCTGGATGCTGTGGAACCCACGGAATGTATACACAACAGATGGGTTGAAAAAACAGCCGTCACTTTCCAGGAAACAGGTTAAGCCTTATGGTTCCGGGTAGGAGCTTTCACCTTTTCACCGCAGCGCTTTGTATTATGCTGGTCGTGCTCACCAGCCGTGCCTACGGTCTTCAGGACCAACAGCCAAATATTCCAATAGAACAATTCGCAAAGAAGCTGGAACCTGTCCGGGATATTGTCGAAAAAGGAGTGCGGGAAGGCCGGTTCCCGGGAGCTGTTGTCATGGTGGGGACACCGGAAGGAGTCGTTTACAGCCGCGCCTTCGGTTATCGTTCCCTGGAGCCCATGCGCTTACCTATGACTGAAGACACGATTTTTGATGTGGCGTCACTAACCAAGGTTGTTGCTACTACTACGGCAATAATGCAACTTGCGGAGCGGGGCAAACTCCGGCTTGATGCCCCGGTTGCAAGGTATTGGCCGGCGTTCAGGGCCAAAGGGAAAAAGCACATTACCTTGCGCCAGCTGCTGACCCATTATTCCGGACTCGGGCCTGACCTGGAACTTGAGCGTAGATGGTCCGGATACAAAACAGCCATGCGTATGATTATACGCGAGAAGCCGGTCTGTCCGCCCGGCAGGTGTTTTATTTACAGCGACATCAATTTCGAGATACTGGGCGAGATTGTACGGAGGGTATCGGGACAGCCGCTCAATACATACTGCTCAAGGAATATTTTCAAACCTCTCGGCATGGCTGATACGGTTTTCAAACCGTCCCGTAGATTGCAGGATCGAGTTGCTCCGACCCAGTACCATCTGGGAAAGATGCTCCAGGGAGAGGTGCATGACCCTACATGCTGCAGGATGGGCGGCATGGCAGGTCATGCCGGACTTTTTTCCACTGCCGGTGACCTGTCCCGTTTCGCGCTGATGCTTCTGAACGGTGGCAGTACCGGACGTGTGCATATTCTGAAAAAGGCAACGGTCGCAGCTATGACCAGTCCGCAGTCACCGGCAGGCAGCAGGACTTTGCGGGGTTTGGGCTGGGATATAGAGCCCCCCCTTGCTTCGAATCGCAATGAGCTTCCTCCGGTTGGGTCTTATGGACACCTGGGTTATACAGGAACTGCTCTCTGGATCGATCCTGTTTCAAATGTATATATAATTGTCCTTACCAACAGGGTACACCCGGACGGCAAGGGAGAGGTGAAAGCTCTAAGGGCTGACATTAAAACCCTGGTTGCCGATGCTGTAGGGCCTGTTTCCCCTGAACAGATTATGACTATGCAGCCGTTGCTGACCAGCTACTTTAATTTGCCGAAAAATGCAGCCGGCTTGAGCGAAGGCAGGGTGTTGACAGGGATCGATGTACTTGGCGAAGAAAAATTTTCATCGCTCATAGGAAAGCGGGTGGGACTTATCACCAACAATACGGGCCTGGATGCGGAGGGGCGGCGCACGCTCGATATTTTTTACAGAACTCCCGGAGTAAAACTGGCTGCATTGTTCAGCCCTGAACACGGGCTTTTTGGCAAAGCTGACAGGAAAGTCGATTCCACGAGAGAGCCGTCAACAGGACTTCCGGTATACAGTCTTTACGGCGAGGTCAGGAGGCCGACCGATAATATGCTCAAGGGGCTGGATGCTCTGGTGTTTGATATCCAGGATGCCGGAGTCCGGTTTTATACCTATATTAGTACAATGGGATATGCAATGGAGGCCGCTGCAAGAAAAGGGATCGATTTTTACGTCCTTGACCGTCCGAACCCGATTAACTGCTCTCTGGTGCAGGGGCCTGTGATGGACAGCGACCTGAAATCTTTTACCGGATACTTTCCCCTGCCGCTGCGGCACGGCATGACGGTCGGCGAGCTGGCGGAAATGTTCAACAACGAATACAGGATCGGCGCGAAATTGCACGTGATTAAGATGCAGGGCTATCAACGTACCGACTGGTATGATGATACCGGCCTTAAATGGGTAAATCCATCGCCGAACATACGCAGTCTTACTGAAGCCATCCTCTATCCAGGTGTTGCAATGGCAGAGGGCGCCAACATCAGCGTGGGCAGGGGGACTCAGACGCCTTTTGAACTTCTCGGGGCCCCCTGGATTGATGCCGGCAAATTCGTGGAATGCTTAAACAGCCGTAGAATTGCCGGTGTTCAATTTGCGCCTGTCGATTTTATCCCGCTCAGCGATATATATAAGAACAAAATATGCCATGGAATTAAGATTACGCTTGTGGACCGCAGTATACTTGATCCGGCGGTCATGGGAGTAGAGATCATAGGGGCGCTATACCGGCTCTATCCGCGGGAATTCCAGCTTGATAGAACGGTCGGACTTATCGGTGCGCGGGATGTGCTGCAGGCCATAAAGGAAGGCAAGTACCCGCAATCAGTTGAGTTGCTTTGGCAGAGTCCGCTTGAACAATTTCTTAAACTGAGAGCCAAATACCTCCTGTATCAATAAAACGGAACGCATCTTTATGAGGTAATTACGGTCTTGTTCTTAATTTCCGCCCATTTGACGTCCACGGACAGCTTATCAACCAGATACTCCGCCAGCACGCCCTCGGATGTTTTTATTGTTTCAGGAATACTGACACTGAAAACCAGTTTGACTGTTATTGCAATTTCTTTTTCGTTGTCCATTCTTTCCCCCTATCACGGCATTTTCCTGATCTTGCCGCCTTTTAAAATCAGATAACGACTACCTCTCCAAACCACAGTCGATCCTAAAAGACTCCATATCCAGATGCCGAAGCCCAGTAAATCTTTAACAGGCAGAAGGACAAGCCACCGCAGCCATTTTTTTGAACGGATGACTTTCTTATAGATCACGAAGGCGAGGCACAGCCTGAGACCGACAGCAGCGCAGATAGCAGTTAATGAAAGTATGGTAGGCCCCTGCTGGATAAATAGCAGACAAGAAATCGGGAAGAAGTAGGTAATGCCGTATCCCATGAAGCCTTTCGGCCTGCACGCCCTATAGGTCCTTGCCCACCGTATTTGGTGCTTAAGGTGCGCGGTCATGCTCATTGCACCGGCCCTGTCCTCAAGTACATACCGCGAAAGGATGATCTTATAACCCTTTTGCCATAGCCTGTTGCCTATCTGGTAATCGTCCGCCAGATAATCGGCAATACCCTCAAATCCCCCTATTGCATTGAGCGCCTCCCTCGAAAACAGCATTGATGCGCCTAATCCGAAAGTAACGCCTTCAAGCCGCCTGGCCACCAGCACAGAGGGAATGAGGTCAAGGGCGATGGTAAGGGATTCAAAAGCAGCTCCCGCAGATACAGGATCGGAAATTTTGTAGAGTGAAGTGACAAGACCGGTATTTTCCCCGCTGAAGTACTCCCCTGCAATGTGCTTCAGATAGGAACCGTCCACTCTCATATCGCTGTCGCTCACGGCAAGCAGAGGGTAGCGCGCCTCCCCGGCGAGACCATTGAGATTCGACACCTTCTTATTTGAGCCCAGGCTTTTCATGCTTATTACAATTTTGACATCGGACTGCTGCTGTAAGGAGGCAATACCCGGCCCAATATCAATGAGTGCGGCATCGTCCGGGTCGGCAACACCAAGAAGAACTTCGTATTCGGGATAGTCCTGCGAACAGAAAGTTTGAATGTTTCCGAATAATTCAGGGTCTTTGCCGCTCAAAGGTTTCAGAATAGAAATCGGCGCACCTTGAACTTCTTCCAATTCCCTCTTTTGAGGCCTGAAAAAATCAATGACGCAAAAAAGGGCAAATAGACTGTAAATGCCCGATGAAATGACCAGCAGCAACGGTATTATGGAAATATTATGAGTCACTGCAATTCAGACAGTACTGGGTAGTTTTTCTGCAGACGAGCGCCGGGGTTCTCGGCAGTGGGCGAGTAACGCCGAGCCCACATATATAACCGGAACACAGATGATGTTCCGTACAGACAGCAGGACCGGCATAGAGGGCTATTCGCTCGCAAAGCCGGGGTCCACGGAAAGTCGCAAGACTTGCTGGGGTTGAAAGTAAAATTACCCAGTACTGTCTGAATTGCAGTTTGAATCATGGTATACTGAAAAGCATATCATGAAAGTGGCACTTTTTTCAGCGTTTCCCCAGGAACTGACGTATATAATAAAAAACCTCGGGGCAGAAAGAGTCAGGAATACCCCATTTATCATATGGTCTGCGCGCGCTGCTTCCAAAGAAATTATTTTAGTCCGGAGCGGTATGGGTACCATTAATTCGGAAGCCGCATGGAACTATGTAAATGAGGAATACCGGCCTGATTACATCGTCTCTGCCGGATTTGGCGGGGCTTTGTATGACGGGGCCCGCATCGGAGACCTCATCGCAGCCTCAAGTGTTCTGCTGTACCCGGACGTTGTTGAAGCAACCCCTGCCGAGATACATCAGAATTGTATGGAAGTCCCGGGTGCAAAGGATGTTATCAGAAAGATGACGTGCGCTGATACGTTGCATGAGGGAACCATATTGACGCTCAGGCACAGGTTGAACAAAACTCAAATTGAAAAGGGATTGCTGCAGGGGTTGTCCTTCCCGGTATGCGACATGGAAACGTTTTCATTAGCGATGCTCTCAGTGCTTGAGGGACTGCCGTTTTTTGCGGTCCGGGCTGTTACCGACAGGATTCATGAAGAGATACCACAGGAGCTTTTCAGTGTGACTGATGAAAACGGGAATTACAGTCTTTTGCGTGCTCTGGGTATAATGCTCGGCAATCCTGTACTCTTCCCTTCCTTCATAAGAATGGGAAAAAACGCACGAGTGGCTTCACAAAAACTCTGGCTGGCAATAGAGGCGCTGCTGCGAATTCTATAGGATAATTCATAGAACCAGGAGAACAATAGAAATCAACAAAAGAGCGGACTCCTCACACCTGCCTACAGATTATGTTATAAGAATAGTAGGAAGAGTTCTTCAGTTGAAAATCGCAAACATCGGGGAAAGGAACGAAGGGATGCAGTGTAGAGAGCGTTGGGGTAAAATTATTGCCCGTCACTGAAGAGAGGGTTGTTTGTGAAGAGCCTCATCGAGACGCTTATCCCTTCCATAGATGTCATTTCTGAACTGAACGGCGCCACCCTCATCAACCCAGGCTGTCAGATACAGGAAATCAACATTTACCGGATGAGGAATCAGAACTGTTTGCTCAGTCCCTTCCGCTATCGCAGCCAACAGTTTTTCCCGCGTCCAGAGGGGGGCATACCGCAACAGGTACTCCGCCAATTCGACGGGTTTTTCAATGCGGGTACAACCGTGACTAAAGGCGCGAACGTTCTCCGAAAACAGACGCTTAGCGGGAGTGTCATGGAGATAAACATCAAATTTATTCGGAAGCATAAACTTTAGACGCCCAAGGGGATTCAGAGGGCCTGGCTCCTGGCGAAACCTGTATGGCAAGTTATTAGCAGTGATAGTAGCCCAGGCAATTGTTTCCGGGTCTATTTCCTCTTCACTAGATCCCCAGCCCCTTAGGACCTTAATTTTTTGCTCTGCGAGATAATGGGGATTGTTCTTGATCTTCTTTACCAACTCTTTTCGTGCAATACTATCCGGAATGTTCCACGAAGGATTTATTATGAGGCAAGTCATTTTTGCCGTGAAGACCGGGGTATCCCAGTAAGGCTTACCTACTACCACTTTCATTGAGATAATTGACTTTCCGTTTTCGATCACGTCCAGTTGAAAATTTGCTATATTGACAACAATGGAACTTTGTTCCCGATTTCCCAGTATCCACCGCAACCTTTCCATGTTCAATTCCATTTGCCGCACCCGTTCCTTCAATGGGATGTTGAGGGCATTAAGAGTCGCAGAGTCAACGATACCAGCGGCTTTGAGTCCGTGCCGCTTCTGGACACTGATTACCGACTTCATCAGTTTCTCGTCAAAGAGGACCCCTCCTCTTGCCGCGTCAGGTTCCAGATCACCCGAGGCGGCAAGCCTTTTCCTCAGGTCCAATACCCTGTCGGACATGATACCTTTTTTTAAGAGAGGGCCATTTGAAATCAGTGGCCATTCACCCTTTGACAATAGTTCCCTGTATCGAGCCAGGGCCTGTCTGAGTCTGTAATAGGCATCCTGTTTTGGGCGGAGCCGCTCCAATGAATCTCTTATCTGTTTATTCTTAAGTGCCTGCTCAAGGACAGCTGAAACATCCACAGTTCGACGTCTTGCAAACCACTCCGTTTCAATTGTAACCGGATTCACGCAACCGCCCGACAGGTGACAACCGAGAGTGATAAATGTATCCGTGAGGAGTATATCAAGATCGGCCAAACGTGATGCGTCAGAAAATGATTCTTTCTTTACCGCCTTGACAAGAGACCTTATGATTTGGAGGTGATAGTAATCCGGCGTCAGTCCATCGCCATACGCTTCCTCTATCGCTTTTATGAGTGTCTCTGTCTGCATCAAATGTCCATCCTGATACCATGCAGGCCGGTATTTTCTTCCCTTGTAGAAGCTCTCTATAAGAACCGCGGAGTACATCCTCTCCCCCCCAACAACTGCTTTTGAAGGGGTAGTCCATTCGGTTATACTTTTTTTTATGAGCAGACCAAGTCCTGAATCCTGCACTGGAACAGGTGAACTTTTTCTGCAAGAAACGCTCTGGATGCTCAAAGAAACAATTACCAGAAAGAGAGCAATAATTACTTTGTTTTTCAAGTTTAGTCGTCTCACGATTGATCTTTATGTTAACAAATTCCGGATTTAATAGGATGTTTCCCCTTCAGTGTGTGGGGAATTGCTATGCAGAGTGATCTTTTGGGTTCTGATCTCTCACCAGCGTGCGTCTTTTTGATAAATTATAGGGCGATGTCACAGCCTCACCGCAAAACTAACTTTAAATGCGCGGACTTCGGGGCGT
This sequence comes from Dissulfurispiraceae bacterium, assembly GCA_050011415.1. Lineage (GTDB taxonomy): Bacteria > Nitrospirota > Thermodesulfovibrionia > Thermodesulfovibrionales > Dissulfurispiraceae > JADFXI01. The sequence goes on from JBEKJD010000025.1 coordinate 15,412, forward strand.
AAGTGCCAAAGCCGAGAGGTGGACTATTGGTGCACAGTATAAGTAGGATTGGAGAATTCCGATTTTAACAGTTTTTCCCGCAACAAACAAATTCAGAAGATTGATACTCACATTGATTACAAGGAAGAACAGAGTAATAATTTTCAATCTCCCTTAACCTTTCCCACAGGTGCGAGATATATGGCGAACTCATCAGTCCCATCGACATCCAGAAGGTTGTCTATCAACTTTTGATCATACGCGGCAACTGCACAGGTGCCTGCATGAATTGCCTCACAGGACATATAGAGGTTTTGGCATACATGCCCGGCATCGAGGGCAATGACTTTGTGTGCGGCCCCGTCGTATCGCCACTCCATCCGATAGGGTATAACGGTCCATATGAAAGTAACAGCAGACTTCCCGACGAAATTCTGGCCCAAGGCTGCCTCAGAAAGCCGTGAGGATAAGTGCGCCGGCTGAGAAACAGGTAGTAGCTGATGTTCCACCGGCAGATAGCGATATATCCCTACTTCAAGCCCTGCAACATTAAAAACACAGAGATAGGTCTCAAGTGCATGCCTGCATCCTGCAGACGGAACGGTTCTGAAGGCGTTGCCCGGAGAAGCAATCTTCCGGATCCCCTGGGTTGCCCAGAGAAGAAAGGAAAGCTCTTTGAGGGTGAGCGGTACCGGATTAAAAACCCGGCGGCTCCTTCTTTGGGCAATTGCGGTAAATACGTCAATAACTGAAATGTCGCACAGTTTTTCAGCAGGGACGAGATCAATGCATTGAGCTCCGCTGGGGATGGGTTTTTCGATAGGAGGCGGTGCTATTCCTCTGTTCTGATCGGTATTATTGAAATCAACCTCCTGTCTCACTGTATCCTTCAGAAAGTCCCTGAACCTATCATGCGATGATCTATCCATTTTTGTTTTTCCCCTAATATTGATCTGCCTCTCTTTTATTTGAAATAAATGGGACGGTTCTATTTAATTAGTTTCCATTCTACAATATATGCTTTTTAAAATAAAGAGAAGCGTCCCATTTTTTTTTATTTGAGTGGCTATTATGTACTGTTTAGGGTACAATATATTGTACAAATCAGAAAAGTTGACCGAACTTTTGGAGGGCCTATGCAGAGAGTATTGTTGGACCAGGACATTAAGCCACTTTCAGAATTCAGGGCTAACGCAGCTGCCTTCATAAAGCAGGTGCAGGCTACGAAAAGGCCGCTGGTAATAACAACTCATGGCAAAAGCGCCGCTGTGTTGTTAGATGTGGTGGAATATGAGGCTTTAATAGAAAAGAGCGAGGTTCTGCAGGACATACACGCGGCGGAACAGCAGCTTAAAGAAGGGAAAGGGCTCGGCCATAAAGAAGCAAAAAGCCAGGTATTGGAACGGCTCCGCCAGTGAAGCTGATCTGGTCGCCGCTGGCCATAGAACGTGTCTCGGAGATTGCAGAATATATCTCGCGTGACGATATGACCGCCGCTCAAAGATGGGTAGAGGAAATTTTCGTCTTTGTGGAGCAACTTTCGCAATTCCCCGCCAGTGGTCGTCACGTGCCAGAGGACCCAACAAGGACTGATCTCCGTGAGATGATCTATGGGAACTACCGG
>JBEKJD010000025.1:17020-25399 GCA_050011415.1 Dissulfurispiraceae bacterium
TACCGGATTATTTACAGGACAAATCCGGAAAGCGTAGACATCCTCACGGTTAGACATGGAAAGCAGATACTACCGCTGGAAGGCATTGCCACATCTGAAACCCTTGCATAAGATATCGGACAGTCGTTTCACGTAAACGCGCATTTCTTCCCGCACTATGGTCGAAAAAAATCCTGCAGGGGCTCAGGATAATTTTTTTAATTCTTCCTCCGCTTCCAGCCATGTTGTGGCGTAAGCTTCCCCATTAGGTTGACAGAGGCCGAGGGAAAATCCAGGAGATGAGCGGTGAGGGCTTGTTCGGTATCTCCGGCGGAGAGTTTTGTTTTAATCATGCAGTAGATCAGCGCTGAGGGCAATAAAACGATGAATAAATCGACCCACCCAAGCATGTACTCGCGAATTGCGAAGGTCACAGAGATATTGAAAACCAGGACACCGGCATAAAGAACAGGACCCACGAGGTATCTCAATGGATATCGATATCCTGTATAGTCAGATGCGCCGCTCCGGTACAGGTAATTATCTATTATCTGCAAGGCGCCGATCATCAGGAATCCCACCACGAGCCAGCCTGCGAAGTTTGAGATCGGAACTCCGAAATAAACGCCTCTTTCGGGGTACCCGTAAAGCTGTCCCAGAAACCACCTGTTGCCGACCAGTGCAACGGGATCGATAATAATATCGAGGTAAACAAACAGTATAGCCCCCAACATTGTGACAAAGGGAGAATTTCTTATCGCCCTTGTTTCAAGAATATAAAGTTTTCTCTTCAGGAGCATAACAGGCGCGCTTACAATGAGGGCTACGGAATAGCTTGCATAGGCAAGGAATACATAGCTCATCGAATCTATCAGGGGGACACCGAACACCCAGATTTCCCTCCCTTTTGTCTGTTCAATATAGAAGTAGTGGCCGTAGGGTATGCCATTGTGAATGGAAGAGTATTCCGAAAGCCAGGCAATACTGTATCCTGCCAGGCAGAAAAGCAGCGCTCTTTTTAATCCCAGGTGCAGCGAACAACCGATCATGTAGATAAGCAGGAAAACGAATACGTATGGTCTTAACTGGATCGTATGAAAGAGAAGCTGGCAAACGTCTTCCATCAGTGATGGCTAAGGTTCCAGGCCAGCAGCCTCAACAAGTCTCCCGGGTTTGCAAAGGCGGTCCTCATGACTGTTGCCTCATAGCCGCTGTGTACCATACAGTTTTTACACCTGGGGTCGTTGCCGGCGCCGTAACGGTCCCAGGGGGTTTTATCCATCATTTCACTGAAGGAGGCATAGTAGGCATCTGTAATAAGATAACAGGGAGATTTCCATCCGAGCGGATTGCGCGTCGGGTTGCCCCAGGGAGTGCATTGCATATTCCTGCCGCCTTTCAGAAAGTCCACGTAAAGCGGTGAATTCATAAAAGGAAACCTTTCGAAAAATGACGACATTTGATTGAATTTTTCCTGTATCTCGTCTTTGTTCAGAAATATGTCGTTACCTACGCTCTCATAGCTGAAGGCAGGGGCAATCAGAGTGCCGTCAACATTCATATTGGTAAGCATCTCGAAAAGACGCTCCAGCTCTTTTATATCGGAATTTTTATAGACAGAGGTGTTTGTGCTTACTCTGAACCCGCGCTCCTTCGCCATCTTTATAGTCTCGATAGTTTTCCGGAAAGTCCCGCTTCTATTGGTGATGCTGTCATGAGTTTCTTCCAGTCCATCAAGATGAAAATTAATAGTGAGTCTCGGGCTTGGATGGAACTCCTCAATAAAGGATTCTGTAAGCAGACCATTAGTGCAGAGATACACATGTTTTTTCATTCTCAGAAGTTCTCCGACAAGAGGAATCAGTTCTTTGTAAAGGAGAGGTTCTCCTCCGGTTACGGTGACAACAGGGGCGTCTGACTCCTTAACTGCTTCAATGCATTGTTCGAGAGAAAGGTCAGGGGACTGCATCTCATCATGCAGCCGTATCCTGTCGCATCCGGCGCAGGCGAGATTGCACCTGTGAGTAGGTTCGAGCATCAGCACAAGCGGGAAGCGCTTTCTGCCCGATACGGCATTTTTCATAAAGCTTTTAGTAAGTGACATGTATAAACTCACCGGAAAACGCATAGCAATTATCCTTTAACGTAATTATTTATTTTGAACCATTCTATTGCCTGTTCCATTGCTTGCTCGACAGGACGCTGCGGCATGTGAAGTTCCTTCACAGCCCTGGAAGCATCGAAATACATATATTTTTTGGCCATTCTCACCCCTGTGAGCGGAATTCTCGGATGCCTGCGGGTCACCAGTGTTGAGATAGTCTCATCGACGAATGCTGCAAACAGGACCGGCAGATATGGGAGACGGATTTTGGGGGCGGCCTGTCCGGTAATGAGCGCAAGGGACTGAAAAAAATCCCTGAGTGTCATGTTTCTGTTTCCTAATATATATCCCCGTCCGATCTCTCCTTTAATCGATGCGAGCCAGTGTCCTGCAGCCACGTCCCCGACATCGACAAAGTTAAGCCCTGTGTCCAGGAATGCCGGAATTCTGCCGGCAAGGAAGTCAACAATAGTTTTTCCCGTAGGTGTGGGTTTGCTGTCCATGGGGCCTATAGGAGTAGAGGGATATACGATAACAACAGGGGCGCCTTTGCTGATGAATGAACGCACCTCTTGCTCTGCCATGAACTTGGAGCGTTTGTAATGGCCTACCATTTCATGTATTGCGGCACGGCTATCCTCGTTTGAAATATTTCCGTTCAATGATGCTGCCAGCACTCCCACAGAGCTTGTATATATGACCTTCTCAACGCCAAGTTCGAGCGCAGCATTCATGCAATTCCTGGTCCCCTCAACATTGATCGCGTACATAGTTTCGGGATCAGGGACCCAAAGCCGGTAATCTGCTGCGAGGTGGTATAATTGCAGGCACCCGTTGAGCGCCCGGCGGACCGATTCAAAGTCCCTGACATCCCCCTTAACCGGCTCGATGTCCAGGGCTTTGAGCGCAGGCACGTTGTTTTCTCCTCTAACCAGCGCCCTTACCTGGATACCTTTTTCTGTTAAAAAACGCGCGACATGAAAACCTATAAAACCGGTTGCGCCGGTAACAAGGGCTCTCACTACTGCCCGGCCCCTTTGCTCTTAAGCAGCGCATGAAACTTGCCGAGCGCCATAAGAGGGAAACAATTGCGGTAATTGTGATACCGGATCATGAAGTATTTCGGAAACCCTGTGCCGGTGAAAAATTCCTCGTCCCATGTGCCATCCGTATTTTGTTTTTTCAGCAAGTACTTTATGCCTTTATGCGCTTCTTCACTTGTTCCTTCACCAGCTGCAATAAGCGCAAGAACAGCCCACGCTGTCTGTGAAGGGGTGCTCCATCCCTGGCATTTCATCTTTGTGTCCCCGTATGATTCACAACACTCTCCCCAGCCGCCGTCAATCTTCTGGTGGTTCTTGAACCACCTGACAGCTCTTTGCACATAGGGTTTTGACATGTCTTCCCCAATAGAGCCAAGCCCGACGAGGACCGAGCTGGTGCCATAAATGTAGTTCACTCCCCATCTGCCCCACCATGTCCCGTCCTCTTCCTGCTGCTTTTTCAGGAACCGGATTGCCTTGCGTACAACATCATGCGATAGAGAATATCCTACCAATCCGAGGAGTTCAAGGACCCTTCCGGTGAGATCAGGCGTACTGGGATCAATCATAGCTTCGAGATCTCCGAAGGGCAGTTGGTTCAATAATCCCAGATTATTGTCCACGTCAAAGGCCCCCCACCCGCCATCCTTACCCTTCATTCCAAGTATCCACCTGAGACCGCTGTGCAGGCAATCAGATGGAACAAATGCACGATCAGCATACCTGTTGAGGAGCATCAACACTACGGAGGTGTCATCCACATCCGGGAACCAGTTGTTGTCAAATTCAAAAGCCCAGCCGCCTGGCTGAAGATCCGGTCTCTTGATACTCCAATCGCCCTTACTGAATATCTGTTTCGAGACCAGCCACCTGCAGGCGGAGCTGACGGCATGATGTTCTCGCTCCCCATCCATATCTGAATACAGGAAAGCCAGGGCGGTCATTGCAGTATCCCATACAGGAGATATACACGACTGGAGAACAAGTTCATCATCTTTTTCGATGGTAAAATTCTCAAGGGCCTCAAGTCCTTTTTTAATCGGTTCGTATGCCATGCCATAGCCTAATGCCGAGAGGGCGAGAATCGAATTGACCATTGCAGGCTGAATCCCTCCCCAATCGCCGGTAGGGTCCTGGTGGTCATGTATCCACTGTTCTGTTTTTTTCAGCGCTTTTCCCCTGAGCGGTCTTATGGGCATATCCTCGACGGACTTTATCAGACGGTCCAGGAGGCTAAAAAAACGCTTCCAGGATAAAGGCGAGAGTTTTTGTGTAGTAACCGTCGGAAGCTTGGCGTGCTCCTTATAAAGTTCGCGCACACCTGAGTTCCGGGATACGGGCCTCAACGGTTTCCGGTCAAGGACCACAGAGATAGGCACAAGCGTGCACCTGGCCCAACTCGAAAGGTTATAAATATTTATGGGAAACCAGGCAGGCAAAAGATTAATTTCCACAGGGATAGAAGGAATTGCCTTCCAGTCGAACTCTCCGAAAAGGGCCAGGAAGATTTTGGTGAAGACCCTCGATGCCTCAATGCCGCCTGATTTCAGGATAAACGACCGCGCCATTTTCAGCTTGGGGTCCTCAGCTGAATAGCCCGCAAGTTTAAGCGCGAAATAGGCCTCGACCGTAGTGCTGAGGTCTCCATCTCCTCCAAAGTGTATCGACCAGGTGCCGTCGGTCTTCTGGTTTTTCAATATGTGCCGCGCTATTTTTTTATCTCTGGCGGGATCTCTCACGCCGAGGAAATGCAGGAGCATTAAATACTCGGCTGTAATCGTAACATTCGATTCCAGCTCGTACCACCAGTAACCGTCCTTATGCTGCTGCTCCAGATAATAGGCCCTGGTTTTCCGTGCGGCTTCGCTTAACCTGTCGGCCAATCCTTCTGAACCCGAACGCGGAAGCTCTTTTTCTTCCGGTGCAGCAGGCAGTGCCCTGAATTGGAGGCGTGTTATGGTCCCGCGCATCAGGAGTTCCCTTCTTTTGCGGCGGGCTGCGCTTCGCCGCCTGTCAGGTTTTGTTGATATACAGCCGTCCCGCCCTGTCCGGACCGCTGCCTGCTGTCCAACACTATAAACAAGATTCCAAGAGTGATTATCACAGTTCCGGCCAGCGGAACCATGATATTTCCTCTCTGAGCATAAATTTGGCCAGCAGCGCGGCAAAAATATACGACATCGCCGTTAAAGGCATGACAAAGCTGAGATCGTCCCAGGAGAGGGCGGCGAGATAGAGAAAGAAAAAGAATGCAAGGAAGACCACTCCGAGGAAAACATGCGGGTTGCGTATTACAGAGAAAATCAGATGCCCCCATTGAGAAGGTTCGGACAAGTTAATTTGCCCGTTTCTCTTCATACCATAGCTTAAGAATGTTTCACCGATTGCGGCACTCAAGGTCGCCAATAATATCACTATAAATGTCTTCATTGCATCTCCTTCTTGCAGTAGGGGTTTTTATGATCAGGGGAAAATCGTTGTACCCCACCGGCAATATCTGTAAAGCTTTAATCATATCAATCACACGGGAGGATACCAGGGCCGCCAGTTCCCGCTGTCCCAGGGGTGTGTCCTTATCCGGGTGAGTGTATATTTCAGTGAATGAAGGTGAGACATGAGGCAAAACATTGAGAAAAAAATGCTCATCAATGTTTCCGCTGGCGGAAAGGCCGCAAACACTGGGCGCACTGAGCATACCGTATTTCCGTGCTGTCCAGCCGTTATATCTTCCAAGTATTCCGAATACCGCCCATTCTATAAAGGGCAGCACCCCGCGTGACGGCGAGCGAAATGCCGTCATAATCTGGAGCGGCTCACGCGGAATCCTGATCCAGTTAATGTCCCTCTGTGAGGCCTCCCGGCAGAGCACTTCAAAAATAAGCGGGTGCATATGGAGATGATGATGGCCGTCCACATGATGGATACTGATGCCCGCGTTCTCCAGGCGCCCGAACTGCGCGGCCACTTCGGCCTCGATCTGTGGAAGAAGGCCGGGTCTCGTATACGCACAGTGTCACGTGCAGTCCCGCAGAGAGCCGGCTGCGCTCAAGAACGGTCTGCACCGCGTCGTCAAAAGCCTCCCCGCCTGCCATAATACTTGCTGCAGTGAGGAACCCTTTATCATGAGCTTCGGCAATGGCCCGGTTGACTGATGCCGATTTGCCCATGTCGTCGGCAACAACTGCAAGACAGGGTTTGCCTGTAAAAGTCATATCAGGGACCATCAGTTAGACGCCGCCTCTTTGCGCTTTGCCATGAAAGAGAAGAATTCCCTGCCTTCTCTGATACGCCTGCTGAATTCATCCCTGTCCTGAAGCATTTCTTTTACTATCCGCAGGATGGGCCGGGGTCTCAGGTAAAACCTGCGGTAAAACCGCTCAACCCACTCGAACAATTCTTCGCGTGAAATTGAAGAGTATGAAAGCGCTGAATTCTGGATGCCGTTGTGGACCAGTTGGTCTGCCTCACCTGCAAGCCAGCCTTCACGCTGCGCCTGTGCGTATAGTTCGGTGCCGGGATATGGCGCCACGAGAGAAACCTGTATGCTGTAAGGGTCCATTTCAAGAGCAAAGCTCAAGGTCTTTTCAATGGTCTCTGCCGTCTCACCCGGCAAGCCCAGGATAAAGGCCCCGTGGACCAATATGCCGAGTTCCTTGGTTGCTTTGACAAATTCCCTTATTTGCTCAATTTTGGTCCCCTTTTTTATATTGTTCAAAATCTGCTGGTTCCCTGATTCGAATCCAACGGTAAGAAGGCGCAATCCACTTTCCTTCAGCACCTTAAGTGTATCTTTAGCCACATTGGGTCTTGCGTTGCAGGACCATGTGATCCCCAGCTTTTTGAATTTCCGCGCTATGTCCATTGCGCGTGACGGATTATCGGTAAAGGTAGCGTCATCCAGGAAGAATTCCTTTGCCTGGGGGAAAAGACGTATTGCATTCACCATTTCATCATAGACATTTTGCGGGCTTCTTACGCGGTAGACATGCCCTGAAATTGTCTGCGGCCAAAGGCAATAGGTGCAGCGCGCCCGGCAGCCGCGGCCTGTATAAAAAGAAACATATGGATGTTTTAAATAGCCGTTATAATAATGTTCGACAACCAGATCGCGGGCATAAATATCGGTAACAAAGGGCAGGGCATCCAGGTCCTGAATAGGAGGCCGGTCGGGTGTGCGTGTGATCGTGCCGTTATTGCGGTAAGCAATACCATCCACACGTTCAAACGGCAGGCCCTTTGCTATTTCAGCCACGGAGTAATCGAATTCACCTGTTGCGACAAAATCAATAGCCGTCGACCTTTTCAGAGTATCTTCGGGAAGGACTATAGTGTGGGGGCCCACAAGTCCAACTTTGATGCCTGAATAGTGTTCTTTAAGCATTTCCGCTATGCCGACATCATTCGCAATGGTCGGCGTGCTCGTATTTATAACGATGAGTTCATAGCCGCGCGCCTGCCGGACAACCTCATCAACCCCCATATCCGCAGGCGGGGCGTCGATGAGACGGCTTTCAGCAATCAGCCCGGCCGGATATGCAAGCCAGGTCGGATACCAGAAAGAACGGATTTCACGGCGGGCCTGGTATCGTGCGCCGGCTGCGCCGTCAAAACCGCCATAAGACGGGGGGTTAAGCAATAAAGTACGCATTTTTCTCCTCTTGTTTGGAAATGTCTATAACAAAAAGAAAACAGAAAGACAGACAGCTTCGTAAAAGTGAAAAAAACCAAATTACATAATCATATAGTGTATTATAGCACGCTGTTTTTTGCAAGTTTAAGAAGCCTCCCCAATCCCGATTCAAACCGTTGGCCTGGTGGGGAACCCTTCAAACCCGCCAATGTCGAATTTCATTGACTGAATGTATGAGACATGTTAAGCTGAATTCAGAATTTTAGAAGTTTTTGCCGTTTATGAGGCCACAAAGACTTTTTGATATTGTGGCCTTTTATATTTGCTGAGACCTTCTGAAGCTGACTACGAAACATAGAGAGAACTGATGACACAGCGTCATCGCGGCGAGAAGCTGAAAGACAACAGAAAAAAGGAGGAGCGCAATGGGAGACAAAGGCGGCAAGAAGGACAAAGAAAAAGGGCAAAAACAGAACGCTGAAAAACAGAAACAAGAGGCAAAAAGAAATCTGGATAAGCAACCTGCGAAGAAGCCTTGACGGAACGCTATTATCCCGACATGAAAAATATAAACCCCAAACATGAAATTTATGTAAAGCTGCAAAAAATTGTGAATTCAAAAG